>NZ_PUGA01000003.1:0-154719 GCF_003236725.1 Pantoea sp. ARC270 | reverse complement strand
GGATCCGTTGTGAGGTGGTGCCGGGGATCACGGCGGCGGTGGGCTGTGCGGCGGCCAGCGGCATCCCGCTAACGCACCGGGATTGCGCTCAGTCGTTGCGGTTGATTACCGGGCATGGGCGGCTGGGCGAGCCGCAGCTGGATGCGGCTGCGCTGGCGGCGGTGAATGAGACGCTGGTGTTCTATATGGGGCTGAGCTGGAGTGCCTCGATCAGTGCGCAGCTCCAGGCAAACGGGCGCGACAGAGAGACGCCGGTGGCGATTATCGAAAAGGGGACCCGGCCGGATCAGCGGGTGCTGATCACTACCCTGGGCGGGCTGGCGGAGACGGTGGCGCAGGCGCAGCCGGTGTCGCCGTCGCTGCTGATGGTAGGAGACGTCGTGCGGTTTTACCGGGCAGATTTGCAGGAGCAGGGCGTTGTGCGTGCAGCAGGCGCAGGCTGGAGCGGGCTGTGAGGGCGGTGCGTCGTGCAGCAGGGGCAGGCTGTGAGAGCGGTGCGTCGTGCAGGAAAGGCCTGCCTGATCGCAAAGGATTCCCGCCTCCCTGCGGATTGGGCTCGCCCTCCCTGGCTCGCACACTTTGCTCTTCAGGCAGGCCTTACCTGCCCGGCTGACGGCAGTGCTTTCTTTAGCTCAAAACGCTGCGTGCTAATCCGTTACATCGCCCGCTTCATGGGTAGAGGGGCCACCAGCACTTTCACGCCCAGCGCTTCGAACGCGCTGACCTGAGCAGCGCTGATGCCGCTGTCGGTAATCAGATAGTGAATGTGGCTCCAGTCGCAGGGCAGCGCAAACATCGATACTTTGTCGATTTTGCTCGAATCGGCGACCACGTAAACCGTGCTGGCCGATTTGATCATCGCCAGTTTTACCTTGATGTCGGTTTCACTGGGAAAGCTCAGGCCGAGACGCGGCGAGATGCAGGCGGTGGCCAGAAAGAGTTTTTCAGCCAGCACGTTCTCAAAGAAACTGGCCGCTTTTTCGCCAGAGGTGGAGAGCGTCGGAAATTTAAAGGTGCCCCCGGTGAGCAGGATGTTGATCCCCGGCTCGCCACCCAGCTTCAGGGCGATATTCACCGCGGTCGTTACCACGGAGAGACGCCGGATATGGCTGAGGGCATCAGTGATGGCCGTGGTGGTGGTGCCGGAATCGAAAATCACCGTATCCCCATTTTCGATGTGCTGCGCCGCCAGTCGGCCAATTGCCTCTTTCTCTTCCAGATGTGTCTGCCGCTCCAGCAGCATTGCACCGCTGTTCTGTTTACCGGTCATCAGGGTCGCGCCGCCGTGATAGCGCTGTACAAACCCCTGTTTTTGCAGCATACGCAGGTCGCTGCGCAGGGTGGCCTCCGTCAGCCCAAAGGTTTCCGTCAGGGCTTTAACCGTGACGGTGCCATCCTCACGGATCATCTCCAGAATTTTCTCGCGGCGTTGCTGCATGTCAGCGAACTGCTCACTTTTGCTTTTCAATCGAAATGCTCCCTTTTCCAGTGACCTGACGGGTCGGGCAAACAGGCTCTTTGTGGCTGAGTTTAACGCGCCCTTTTTCTGAATGCGAGATAGCCCGGCGCGTCATTGATTTTCGAATGAAAATAAAAAGCAGACAGGTCGTTGAATCTCTCACGCTTTCCGGATCGCGCCTGTCAGGCTTTATTTCACTACTGCAAGCCAGATCACGCCTTTTCAATCAGATAAGCGGCGCGGGCTGTGAGATGGTCGAAATTTGATCTGCTCCACATATCATTTCTTTTCGATAGCATATATTTTTGTTCGAAAATGAGTAAGCCAACGGCATCAGCAAAAATCTGAGGGGAAGAGTGGGATGAGTGGTGAATATGACGTAAACCTGCGCTACGGCGTGGATACCGCCCTGAATCTGGGTGACAAAGTGGCCGTCGTGACCGGCGGGCTGGGCGGGATTGCGATGGCCACCAACGGCATGCTGCTGGAGAAGGGGGCGCGTCTGGCACTGCTCTATCCGCCGTTTGAAGCGGAGAAGGTTGCCAGTCTGCAGAAGGACTTTGCCGCCGACCGGGTCCGGTTTGTCTGCTGTGACGTTACCGACCCCGCCTCTGTCGACGCCGCCTTTGAGACGGTGGTTGCCCACTATGGCCGCATCGACATTCTGGTGAACTGCGCAGGCTACGTGATGCTGCAGCCGGTGGTGGAGACCGACTTTGCCGAGTGGCAGAAGCAGATCGCCGTCAACCTCACCGGGCCTTTTCTCTGCTCGCAGGCGGCTGCACGACTGATGATCCGGGCGGGTGCGGGCGGCAAAATTATCAATATCGCCTCACAGGCTGCCTCGATCGCTATCGACAACCATGTCGCCTACACCTCAGCCAAAGCGGGCCTGCTCGGCATGACCAAAGTCATGGCGAAAGAGTTTGCCCCGCATCGTATCAACGTAAACACCCTGTCGCCCACCGTGGTGCTGACGCCAATGGGCGAAAAAGCGTGGCGCGGCGAGAAGGGCGAGCAGATGAAAAAGCTGATCCCGCTGGGACGCTTTGCCTACACCGACGAGATCGCCGCCGCCGTGCTCTTTTTCGCCAGCAACGGCAGCGACATGATTACCGGCGCGGACCTGATGATCGATGGGGGCTTCACCATCTGGTAACGCCACGCTGACACCCGGGAATGAACACCCTGACATAACGATAAGCGAGAACATCATGAAAAACCGTACCCTGCTGTGTAGTGCCGTGGCTGCCTGTCTGGTTTCGCAGGCGGCGTTTGCCGCCGAAAAAGGCACCATTATGATCCTGGTTAACTCACTCGATAATCCCTATTACGCGTCAGAGGCCAAAGGGGCCAATCTTAAAGCGCAGGAGCTGGGCTACAAAACCACCGTGCTGTCGCATGGTGAAGATGTGAAGAAGCAGAGCGAACTGATCGACGCCGCGATTGGTAAAAAAGTGCAGGGTATCGTGCTCGATAACGCTGACTCCACTGCCAGCGTGGCGGCCATTAAAAAAGCCAAAGATGCCGGGATCCCGGTGGTGCTGATCAACCGTGAAATTCCGGTGGATGACGTGGCGCTGGCCCAGATCACCCACAACAACTTTCAGGCCGGCTCTGACGTGGCCAACGTCTTCGTGGAAAAGATGGGTGAAAAGGGTAAGTACGCCGAACTTGCCTGCAACCTGGCGGATAACAACTGCGTGACACGCTCGAAATCGTTCCATCAGGTGCTGGATCAATATCCCGACATGCAGAGCGTGGCGCGTCAGGATGCCAAAGGCACGCTGATCGACGGCAAGCGCATCATGGACAGCATCCTGCAGGCGCACCCGGATGTAAAAGGGGTCATCTGCGGCAACGGGCCGGTGGCGCTGGGGGCGATTGCGGCACTGAAAGCGGCGGGGCGTGACGACGTGATTGTGGTCGGGATTGACGGCAGCAACGACGAACGCGACGCGGTGAAAGCCGGCACGCTGAAAGCCACCGTCATGCTGCAGGCGCAGGCGATTGCCGCCGAAGGGGTGACCGATCTCGACAACTTTATTCAGAAGGGCGTGAAGCCGGAAAAACAGCGGGTGATGTTCCGCGGCATTCTGATCACCCCGGAGAATGCCAAAGGCGTTCAGGACTTCAACTACAAGTCGTAATTAACCGCTGCCGCGCCTGCGCTGGCGGGCGCCTGGGAGAAGAAGATGTCCCGAAGAGTCTGGCTGACGCTGGTGGTCACGCTGCTGAGTGGCTGCCGAATTGTGTCGCAGCAGGAGCTGGCTGACCTGAAAAATCCCCCTAACCCGAAGATGGCTGATATTGACCAGCTCTGGCAGCAGAAGCTGGTGCCGCAGCTCCAGGCGGAGGCGCGGCCCGTGTCAGCGCTGCTGACCGCAATGCGGTCAGCCAAAGATTTTGACACTGCCTGTCAGACCTACGGCTATCGCACTCAGGCGGAGAATCCCTGCATCTTCAGCGTCTCGGTACAGGGCGATGTGACGGCAGTCAACACCACTTCACGCAGCGGAAAGATGACCGTAAAGGATGAATCAGGTGACAGTGTCACTATTCAGATCGGGCCGATCATCCGTGGCACCGCACTGCGTGATGGCTACCGGGGCGCAGGTTATCAGGATTTTAACGACCAGGTGCTGTTCGGTGACTTCGGCAAGGCGATTAATCAGCACGCCTCGCAGATGATGCAGCAGTTCGCGCCGAAGGTGGGCGATAAGGTGAAGGTGACCGGCGTGTTCAGCAGCTGGGACATTCCGCAACAGCTGCCGGATATCACCCCGGCCGCCATTTCCCGGCAATAAGGAGCGGCAGATGCAGCAACCTCAACAGCCCGGCGATGTGATTATTGAAACGCGCAACCTGTCGCGTCTTTACCCCGGCGTAACCGCACTCGATCAGGTCAACTACCGGGTTTACCGCAACAAAGTGAATGTCCTGATCGGCGAGAACGGCGCCGGGAAGTCCACCATGATGAAGATGCTGGCCGGCGTGGAGACGCCTTCATCGGGCGAGATTCTGCTGGATGGCCGGCCGGTGTCGCTTCACTCCACCCAGCAGGCGGAGAAACAGGGGATCAGCATCATTTTTCAGGAGCTGAACCTGTTTCCAAACATGAACGTCATGGACAACATCTTTATCGCCAACGAGTTTTTCCAGCGTGGGGTGATCAACGAGAAGTATCAGTATGCGCTGGCGAAGTCGCTGCTGGAGCGGCTGCAGCTGGATGTCGATCCCTTTGCGCCGCTGGGCGAGCTGGGTATCGGTCATCAGCAGCTGGTGGAGATTGCCCGGGCGCTCTCCAAGGATACCCGGGTGCTGATCATGGACGAGCCGACCAGCGCGCTCAGCCAGTCGGAGGTGAAAGTGCTGTTCAGCGTCATTGAGCAGCTCAAGCGGCGCGGCGTCACCATTATCTACATCTCCCACCGGCTGGAGGAGCTGATGGAGATCGGCGATCACATCACGATTTTCCGCGATGGCCGCTTTATCAGTGAGCGCGAGGTGCGCGACGCCAGCGTGCCGTGGATTATCGCGCAGATGGTGGGCGACCGGAAAAAACAGTTCGACTTCCAGCCTGCCCCGCAGGGGGAAACCGTGCTGGAGGTGGAGGGGCTGACTGCCCTGCATCAGAACGGAGGCTACAGGCTGAATGCGGTGAGTTTTACGCTGCGCAAGGGGGAGGTAATCGGCATCTATGGCCTGCTCGGCGCTGGTCGGACAGAACTGTTTAAAGGGCTGATTGGCCTGATGCCCTGCCAGTCGGGCCGGGTGCGGCTGGCGGGCCGCGATCTGGCCAGACGCAGCTTCCAGCAGCGGCTGAAAAGCGGCATTGCGCTGGTGCCGGAGGATCGCAAAGGCGAAGGGGTGATTGAACTGATGTCGATCACCGCCAACATGACGCTCTCGGACTTCAGCCTGCGCGGCTTTCGTCGGGCGCTGGGGCGGCTCAACCCGCGTCGCGAGCAGCAGCGGGTCAGTGAGATGATCGGCCATCTGGCGATCAAAGTCAGCGATCCCGACCTGCCGGTCACGTCGCTGAGCGGCGGTAATCAGCAGAAGGTGGTGCTGGGTAAGGCGCTGATGACCGGGCCGCAGGTGGTCCTGCTGGATGAGCCGACACGCGGCATCGACGTGGGCGCGAAGACCGATGTCTATCACCTGATTGGCAATCTGGCGCAGCAGGGGCTGGCGGTGATGTTCTCCTCCTCCGAACTGGATGAGGTGATGGCACTGGCGGACCGGATTTTAGTGATGGCCGATGGCCGGATAACGGCCGATCTGCCCCGCGCAGCGGCCACGCGCGAACACCTTATCGCGGCATCAACCCCGCAGGATTAAGCGGGCCGGAGAATCTGATGAACCAAAAATATCTGCTCTACATGTACCTGCTCAAAGCGCGCACCTTCATTGCGCTGCTGATCGTGGTCTGCTTTTTCAGCGTGATGGTACCGAACTTTCTCACCCCCTCTAATCTGCTGATCATGACGCAGCACGTGGCGATCACCGGGCTGCTGGCGATAGGGATGACGCTGGTGATCCTGACCGGCGGCATAGACCTCTCGGTGGGCGCGGTGGCCGGGATCTGCGGGATGGTGGCGGGCGCGCTGCTGACCAATGGCATTCCGCTATGGGGCGGCAACACGCTGTTTCTCAACGTGCCCGAAGTGATTCTGGTGGTAGCCCTCTTTGGCATCCTGGCCGGACTGATTAACGGCACGGTGATCACCCGGCTGGGCGTGGCGCCCTTTATCTGCACCCTGGGCATGATGTATGTGGCGCGGGGCGCGGCGCTGCTGTTTAACGATGGCGGCACCTACGCCAATCTGGTCGGGCTGCCCGCCCTGGGCAACACCGGCTTTGCCGTGCTGGGGTCCGGCACCCTGCTGGGCGTCTATCTGCCTATCTGGCTGATGCTCGGCTTTTTACTGCTGGGACTCTACCTGACGCGCAAAACGCCGCTGGGGCGCTATATCTATGCCACGGGCGGCAACGAGTCCGCCGCACGGCTGGCAGGGGTGCCGATCATCAAAGTTAAAATCTTTGTCTACGCCTTTTCCGGCCTCTGCGCCGGGCTGGTGGGGCTGGTGGTGGCGTCTCAGCTGCAGACCGCGCACCCGATGACCGGCAACATGTTTGAAATGGACGCCATCGGGGCCACCGTACTGGGCGGCACCGCGCTGGCGGGGGGACGCGGGCGCGTCTCCGGCTCGATTATTGGCGCTTTCGTTATCGTCTTCCTGGCGGATGGCATGGTGATGATGGGCGTCAGCGATTTCTGGCAGATGGTGATTAAAGGGCTGGTGATTGTCACGGCCGTGGTGATTGATCAGTTCCAGCAGCGTCTGCAAAGCAAAGTGGTGCTGCTGCGTCGCCATGAAAAAAAGCCGCAGCCGGCACCCCTCACTGATGTGCGTCACACGTAACAGGAGTAATGATGAACGGAAAACAGCAGGGAAAAACTGTCGTGATCACCGGTGCCTGCCGGGGGATTGGAGCCGGTATCGCCGCGCGGTTCGCCCGCGACGGGGCGCGGCTGGTGATGGTGTCCAATGCGGACCGGGTGTTTGCCACCGCCGACCAGCTGCGGCAGCAGTATGGCAGTGAGATTCTGGCGCTGCAGGCTGACGTGACCGATGAAGCCGCGGTGCAGCAGCTCTATCAGCAGGCCGCCGAACGCTTTGGTCAGATTGATGTGTCGATCCAGAATGCGGGCGTCATCACCATTGACCGGTTCGATACGCTGCCAAAAAGCGACTTTGAGCGGATTCTGGCGGTCAATACCACTGGCGTCTGGCTCTGCTGTCGTGAAGCGGCAAAATATATGGTGACGCAGCGCAGCGGCAGCCTGATCAACACCTCGTCGGGGCAGGGACGGCAGGGCTTTATCTACACGCCGCACTATGCCGCCAGCAAAATGGGGGTGATTGGCATCACGCAGAGCCTGGCGCTGGAGCTGGCCCCGTGGAACATCACGGTCAACGCCTTTTGTCCCGGTATCATTGAGAGTGAGATGTGGGATTATAACGATCGGGTCTGGGGAGCGATCCTCAGCAGCGAAAAGAAAACCTACGGCAAAGGTGAGCTGATGGCGGAGTGGGTCAACAACATTCCGCTGAAGCGCGCCGGACAGCCGGAGGATGTGGCCGGACTGGTGGCCTTTCTGGCCTCCGAGGATGCGCGCTACATCACCGGTCAGACCATTAATGTGGATGGGGGTCTGATCTTCTCCTGACGGCGTCGGACGCGGCTGGCCTGCCGCACAGGCGGGCTTTTTTCAGCCAGACTTTTCTGTTATATGCACATTTTGCCGCTGCTGTCCTGCATCGCCGTCACAATATGTTAAGGTAATGATTGATAATTTGGCTTTTGTTGCAGCAACGAATCAATCAATTTACCAGGTGACATGATACGGAAAACGGGTTTTCTCGCCTTAATCACGCTGTCGCTCTCCGCGATACCCGCCGCGCACGCGTTTCAGACCGACACCGCCGTGTCAGAGACGCCATTCGACGATCCTGCGCGCTACAGCGACGCCCTGCCGACCCTCGGCAGTGCCAGCGATCAGGATGAGGCGTGGAGCAAAAAGCTGGCGGCCGTCGCCAAAAGTATCGGCGAGGCGAGCAAAAACGACAGCAACGTCACGTTTGGCCAGCAGGCGGGCATCTGGGCGTTCAATCATCTGCGGGATGAGGTGGCCGAACGGGTAGAGAGCGAAGGGCAGTCGCTGCTGTCGCCTTACGGCACTGCACAGCTCGATCTGAAAGTGGACATGGACGGAAACTTCACCGGCACCGGCGGCGATCTCTTCAGCGCCCTGGCCGATGAAAACAGCCTGCTCACCTTCAGCCAGCTTGGCCTGCACGAAACTGACGATGGGCTGGTCGGCAACGCCGGACTGGGCCAGCGCTGGGAGGCGGGTAACTGGCTGCTGGGATACAACGGCTTTGTCGACCGCACCTTCAGCAGCGGTCTGCAGCGCGCCTCGGTCGGCACAGAGGCGTGGAGCGATTCGCTGCGCCTCTCCGCCAACTACTATCAGCCTCTCTCCGGCTGGAAAAACCTGAGCGATTCCCGGCAGCAGCGGATGGCGCGCGGCTATGACATCACCAGCCAGAGCTATCTGCCGTTCTACCGGCAGCTCGGCGTCTCCGTCAGCTATCAGCGCTATCTGGGGGAGAATGTCGATCTGTTTAACAGCGGCAACCGCTATCACAACCCTTCCGCCATGTCGTTTGGTCTCTCCTACACGCCGGTGCCTCTGGTGACGCTCTCCGCCACCCACAAAACCAGCAGCGCCGGCGAGAGCCAGGATCAGCTGGGTCTGAAGCTCAACTACCGTTTCGGCGTGGCGCTGCGCCGCCAGCTTGATGCCGATAACGTCGCCGAAGCGCACTCGCTGCGCGGCAGCCGCTACGATACGGTGACCCGCAGTGAGACGCCGGTGCTCGCCTTCCGTCAGCGTAAAACCCTGTCGGTCTTTCTGGCGACCCCGCCCTGGCAGCTCAGCAGTGGCGAGAGTCTGCCGCTGAAGCTGCAGGTGCGCGCCAGTTATGCTATCCGGGCGGTGAGCTGGCAGGGCGATACGCAGGCACTGAGCCTGACACCGCCTGCCAACAATGCCGATCCGCAGGGCTGGAGTGTGATCCTGCCGCAGTGGGACCCGTCACCCGATGCCAGCAACGAATATCGCCTGTCGGTAACGCTGGAGGACAGCAAACAGCAGCGCGTGACCTCGAACTGGATCACTCTGAAGATTGCGCCACCGATGCCGATGGATGACGTGTCGCAGAACGATCGCTTCGATCTGATGGCTCCCGGCGCGGCGCTGTAACCACCTCCGCGGCCTCTGCGGCGGCGTTGTCCCGCCTGCTCTGCCTGAGCCGGGCGGGGGCTGAAAAGCAGTAACATCATGTTGCAATCATCAGCCGCAACTATCGCAGCAATGGATAAGGCGTGACGGGAAAATGCCGATAACTACAGCAGTTCCCACTCCTTTTCGGATTTGCTGATGCGCCTGAATGTACTGAAAACTCTGCTTCCCTCCTTTATCCGTCAGCGTGGCCTGCACGCTGCCGCGTCGTTCACGTCGCTGGGCGGCGCCATGGCCGTGATTGAGTTCACCCCGGCTGGCATTATCCGCCGGGCCAGTCCGCTGTTTCTGGCGACGATGGGATACCGGGCGGAGGAGATCGTGGGTCAGCATCACCGCATGTTCTGTCCGCCTGCGCTGGTGAACTCGGCTGAATATCAGCGTTTCTGGCAGCGCCTCGCGGCAGGGGAGAGCTTCAGCGACAAATATCTGCGGCTGGCTAACGGTATGCGTCCGGTCTGGCTGGAGGCCAGCTATATTCCGGTGACCGATCGACGCGGCCGGGTGTTCAAAATCATCAAGATCGCCGCCGATATCTCAGAGAGGATGCAGTCGTCGCTGGAGAAGGAATCCATCATAAACGCGATCAGCCGCTCGATGGCGATGATCGCTTTCAGCCCTGACGGGATTGTGCTGGAGGCAAACGACAACTTTCTCCAGGCCACCGGCTATCAGGCTGCGGAAGTGGTGGGACAGCATCACCGGCTTTTCTGTTCAGCGGAACTTTCAGGGAGCGAGGAGTACCGTCAGTTCTGGGCGCGGCTGAATCAGGGGGAATTCTTTTCGGGGCAGTTTCCCCGGCTCAACCGGCGGGGCGAACCGCTCTGGCTCAGGGCGACCTACAATCCGGTCTTCAACAGCGACGGGCAGCTCGACAAAATTGTGAAGTTCGCCACCGATGTGACGGAGCAGGTGCTGCGTAATCAGCAGGAATATGACGCGGCGCTGAACGCCTGGAATATGGCGGTTCAGACGCGGGGCAGTGCGCAGGCCGGGGCCAATGTGATTGAAAACAGCATTCAGAAGATCAGCCAGATCGCTCAGGAGATGGGCGATGTGTCGGCCGATGTCTCGCGCCTCAACAGTCAGTCTGCCAGCATCGATGGCATGGTAGAAACCATCCGGCGTTTTGCTATGCAGACCCGACTGATCGCCCTCAATGCCGCCATTGAGGCGGCGCGGGCAGGCGCGTCGGGCCGCAGTTTTGCCGTCGTCGCGGCCGAGGTGCGCACCCTGGCCGCCAGCGTCAGCAGCGCGACCGAGGAGATCGAACGGGTTGTGGCGGGCAATAACGAACTGGCGCGAGAGGTGCTGCGTGGCATTGAAACGTCGCTGGCGAGTACCGGTCAGGGAGTGAGCCTGATGCGTGAGGCAGGCGAGGTTATCGCCAGCATTCAGAAAGATTCGGAGCGGGTTGAGAGCGCCGTGCGTGAGGTTGCCCGGGCGGCACACGGCGAGTAATCGCCCATAAAAGGCGGGCTGAACAGTCCGCCGCAGCAGCGGCCCGGCAGGGCCTGCATCCCGTCAGCCTGTCGTCCGGCAGCGCGTCTGTCAGCGCACGATGGCCATCACCACCCGTAATGCATGGGTATAGATATCTCTCTGGCCGTTGACGGAGCGCGCCTCCTGCTGCCGGAGAAACGCCAGGATCTCCTCCGCGCCCGCTGGCTGGCCAGACCTCAGCAGGCTGGCGACCGCATGGCCGACCACGGCATGCACCTCATCCATGTCGACCGGTTTATTCGTGCTCAAAGGCGACCCCCGCGCAACAGTGTTGCTGAATGTTTTCTGAAAGCGGTCTGCTGAGGCGATGCCGCGAGCCCGGGCTGGCCGCCGCCCTGATGTGTGCGGCCATCATGGCAACGCCTTCACTAATTTGTCCCGCAGCTTAGCGACCTGGGCTGTCAGATCGACGAGTTCATGGCAGGCCGTGTCCATCACCGAAATCATATCTGCCGGCACGCCCGCCGCCGTCACTTTAAGCTGGTGGCCCTGCTCGGTCAGGGAGACCCATACCCGGCGCTCATCCTGGCCGGTATCACGCTGGCGGCAGATCACGCCCGCACTCTCCAGCCGCTTAAGAAGCTGACTGAGCGTGCCGGAGTCGAGCCGGACGCGCGCCCCGATTTCGGAAACGGTCAGGCGATCTTTTTCCCACAGCACCAGCAGCACCAGATACTGCGGATAGGTCAGCCCCAGCGGCTTCAGCCGTGACTGATACAGTTTTGTCATCGCGAGGGAGGCGGAGTAGAGCGCAAAGCAGAGAAACTGATCGATCGTTTCCGGTGCTGCGCCATGCGGCGGCGTTTCACAGATCCCCGTGGTTTCATCGTTCATATGTTTACTCATTCTGAGTCGGGGACGGGGGGCGGCATCCTGATGCGTCTCCGCTGTAAGGGCACCGCAGTTGCTCCGGGTTGGCAACCCTGGCGGCCACCTCGCTTTACGCTGTCAGGCACCCGCTCTGTCGGGGGCCGTTGCGGCGGGAAGAAACCGGTTCCGTTGCCCCCGGATGGAAAGGCAAACCAGTATTGAGTCAAATTAAATTGAAGTCAACCCAACCGGCAGCCACGCCGGGTGCACAACGTGCTGAAGCGGCTGCGCGTTCAGCACGTCTCCACCCGCCACGTTCGGTGCGGCGTGGTCTGCCGGAGAGCGTTAAACCGTAAAGGTCTCGACCATGCCGCGCAGATCGCGCGCCTGGGCCAGCAGTGACTGCGAGGCTGACGAGGACTCCTCCACCAGCGCGGCGTTGTTCTGGGTAACCCCATCCATCTGACTTACCGCAACGCTGACCTGAGAGATACCCTGCATCTGCTCGCTGGAGGAGAGTGAGAGGTTGTCCATCGCATCGGCCAGTTCACCGACGCGGCTGACAATCTTCAGAATACGTTCACCCGTTCCCGCCGCGACGCTCACACCGCCTTCGACCTGCGTCACGGCCTGCTCAATCAGCTGTTTGATGTCACGGGCTGCTGTGGCGCTGCGCTGGGCCAGTGAACGGACCTCACCGGCAACGACCGCAAATCCGCGACCCTCTTCACCGGCGCGCGCCGCTTCCACGGCGGCGTTGAGCGCCAGAATATTGGTCTGGAAAGCGATCCCTTCAATCACCGCGGTGATATCCCGGACCCGGACCGCACTCAGCGAAATCTCCTGCATGGTCTGCGCCAGACGATGCACATCCGCTTCGCCGTCATGGGCCAGCATGGCCGCCTCGCGCGCAGAACCCGCTGTCTGCTGCGCGCCTGCGGCATTACTTTTCACTGTGGCGGTCAGCTGCTCCATACTGGCTGCGGTTTCCTGCAGGGCCGCGGCCTGCTCTTCGGTGCGTGAAGAGAGCTCCGTGTTGCCCTGGGAAATCTCATCGGCCGCCAGCGCAACCGACGCCGAGGCGTCTTTAATCTGCGTGACCATGCCGCGCAGGTGTGTCTGCATGCTGTTCAGTGAGGCGAGCAGGCTTGTCGTGTCACCCGTCCGCAGCGTGACCGGCGAGGTGAGATCACCAGCCGCGATCGCTGCCGCCAGCGTCTGCGCCTGGATCGGTTCACCGCCCAGCTGGCGCATCAGCATCCGCACAATGAATGTGCAGGTGGCGACCGCCGCCAGCAGAGAGATGACCGTCAGGATCATCAGTATGCGGGTGGTGCGACCAATGCTGTTGCCATTCTCCACGACGGTCTCCTGGCTGCTGCGCATCTCAAGCTCGGTCAGCTCGTTTATTGCCTTCAGCAGGCTTTGCTGTGCCGGTCGCGCGACGTTTAACAGATAATCTGTGACCTCCTGCTGACGGTTTTCCAGCCCCAGTTTCCCCGCCGTCATCAGCGTGGAGAGGGCCGCACCCTCGCTGGACTCGATCCGCTCCATCGCTTCCCGCCCGGCCTGCCCGGCGTCCGTCTGCATCATGCGTGCCAGCGCTTCGCGGTTGCTGATGTAAAGCGCCCGCTGTTTCTGCAGGCGTTCCCACTCAGGCTGCATCGCCTTCGGATCGGTCAGCAGGGCAAGATTGCGCACGGCAATCGCCATATCACGGACGCCGCCCCGCATATCGAGCACCGTCTGATACTTTTTCAGCCGCACATTCACCACCTCGTTCATGCCATCGCGGGCACTGTCCAGGGCGTGAATCGCTGTGCCAGCACAGATAACTAACAGCAAAATCAGTAAACCAAAACCTGCACTCAGACGCGTTGAGATTTTCATGTGTTTTTCCGGAAGGGGTCATTAGTTAAGACGGTATCGGCCGTCAGCGGCAATTCTGGAGGGTTGCTATTAACTAAATTGAGCACTATTTATTACCGTGCTATTCAGTGACTTGCCGGGAAGAAACCCCGCAGGGGGATTAATTTATCCGGTCGGACCTGTTAAAACGCCCGCCGCTGCCGATAGATCCCTGACTGGTATGAGTGATCAGTTCTGCCCCTGCCGGTCAGGAGCGATCCTCTGCCTCACTGTCACACAGCCAGTGAGAACGCCTGATTAGTACCAGGCAGAAAAAAAGGGGTCATTATTGTCAGCCACGCGCAGACCGTGTTTAACCATCACGCCCCGGTTTTTTACAGAAAAATTAAAACAACACTCTGACACCTTTCATCACCAGGAATTAACGCATGCGCCTGAAACTTTTCTGGCTCGCAATGCTGAATATTGCGACCATCTTTTTACTTTCCACGTTGTGGGAATATGGGCTTGAGGCGCACCTCGCTCATCTGCTCGGCCTGAGCTATAACCTGGATTTTGAAACCAGCGAACGCTTACGGTTCATCCTGACGTCGACTGCTTTCGCCGGGCTGGCGATGGTGATTCCGGCGCTGCTGATTGCGGGTCTGATCCGCAAAATGCTGCTGGCCGAAAAAAATGCGCTCAGGCTGGCCGGAACCGATGCGCTGACCGGCGTACTCAATCGCCGATCGTTCAATGCGCATATCGCCGCGCTGGATGCCTGTGGGATGCCCTATACCCTGACGCTGCTTAATATCGATGATTTTAAAACTATCAACGATCTCAACGGCCATCGTCAGGGGGACACTATCCTGGTGGCGCTCGCGTCGATGCTGACCGCGTCGGCTGGCACGGAAAGTCAGGTGTTTCGCATCGGTGGCGATGAGTTTGCCCTGGTCATGGCGGCGTCTCAGGCCGAGCAGGCGCTGGTGGAGGCCGGCAGGATCTGTGAGCATGCCTCATCCATCCGCACCGGGCCGCATACCGTTATGCACCTCTCTGCCGGTATTGCCAGTTCTGACTGTCCGGGACAGGAGGATGTGGTGCGGGCCGCCGATCTGGCGCTCTGTGAGGCGAAGCGCAATAAAGAGGCCTGTCTGGCCCGCTTCACGCCGGATATGGCGCTGCGCTTCCTGCAGCGGGAGAAGCTGGAGCATGAGGTCGCCGCTGCCGTGAGCGGGCATGCCATCGTGCCTTTCCTGCAGCCGCTGGTTTCGCTGCGCACCGGCAACATCACCGGGTTTGAGATCCTGGCGCGCTGGATCACCGCCTCCGGTCAGACGGTGGCACCCGCGCAGTTTCTGCCCGTGGTAGAGCGGCTCGGGCTGATGGACAGCCTGACCGTGGCGCTGCTGCAGGATGCCGTCAGCGCCACGCGGGCATGGCCTGCCGGGCTCGGTCTGTCGCTGAATATCACCCCGGAGCAGCTGCTGAGACCTGCGCTGACCAACTGCCTCTCCGCCATTATGCAGCAGGCCGGGCCGGTGATGCTGGAGCTCGAAATCACTGAACAGAACGTGATGGCGATCTCCGACGATGCCCGTCAGGCGATCAGACGCCTCAGGGAGGAGGGGATTGGGGTCGTGCTGGATGATTTCGGCACCGGCTACTCCAACCTGTCGGTGCTGCTGGGGCTGGGGATTACCAAAATCAAAATCGATCAGTCGTTTATTGCCGGGATCGTCACCGGGTCGGAGCAGCGCAAGGTGGTGGAAACCCTGCTGACGCTCTGTCAGGAGCTGAACGTCATTATTACCGCAGAAGGTATTGAGGATGTCTCAACGCTGAGATGGCTGAGAAAGCGCGGTTGTGACTACGGTCAGGGCTATCTCTTCAGTCGTCCGATACCGGCTGAGCAGGCCACACTGCTGCTGGCGTCGGCGGATGCAGAGGGATTCATCCAGGAAGCCGCCGTCTCCGTTATTGAGCCAGACCCGGAGGCTCAGCTGGCACAGCGATAAAAAAACGGGCCCGGCAGCGTGTGCCGGGCCGCACGGGCATCAGAACTGATAGATCAGACCCACGGCCGTAATATCATCCGTGGCCAGTTTAAGCGGGTTGTTGTCTTTCAACAGGTTGATGCGGTATTCGCCATAGACCGACATATTCTTGTTGAAGTAGTAGGTCGCACCCACCGCGGTGTATTTGAAAATGTCGGCGTCGCCGATATTCTCAATCTCTTTACCTTTTGATGAGACGTAACCCACAGACGGACGGAAACCATTCAGGAACTGATACTGAGCAACGGCTTCAAAGTTCTGCGCCTTGTTTGCGAAACCGTTGGTGATCGGCGTGGCGTTCAGGGTTTCACCATACATCGCGGCCAGATAAACCTGGTTCGCATCATATTTCACTGAGGTCGCCCAGTGCTGCGCTTTTTCACCTTCACCGCGTGGGGCGGCGTTCTGCGCCGTTGTGCGATCCAGGCTGGCAAAGGCCCCGGCGAAGCTCAGGCCGAAATCGAAGTCATAAGAGGCAGAGAGGGCAAAGCCATCGCCGTTAGAACGACGAACGCCGTCGGTGTTAGCGCTGCGATCGTTTTTACCCTGATACTGCGCGGCAACGTTTAATCCCTGAACCAGGCCAAAGAAATCGCTGTTACGCCAGGTCAGCACGCCGGTTGAGCGGCCAGAGAGGAAGGCGTCGGTGTAGCCGGAATCGCCGCCAAAGAAGGGCAGCATATCGGTGTAACTCAGCGCGTCATACACCAGGCCGTAGTTACGTCCATAATCCAGCGCACCGGCTTCGCCAAACTTCAGGCCAGCGTAACCCAGGCGGGTACGGTTGCCGCTCTGCGCATCGCTGCCTTCTGAGTTGTGCAGGCTGTACTGATACTGCCAGAAACCGTAGCCGGTCAGCTGATCGGTAATCTTTGTTTCGCCTTTAAAACCCAGGCGGGAATAAGAGGAGGTATCACCGTTGTTCTTATCGTCGTCAGAAAAGAGGTGCGACACGTTAATCTTGCCGACCAGATCCAGCTTATTTCCATCCTTGTTATAAATTTCTGCGGCCTGCACTGAAGAGAGACCGAGCAGTAACGGCATGACAGCCGCCAGTAAAGTGCGCTTCATCATTTATTCATTACCCTGTATTCATTAATTATTATGCCCCCGTTGCGGGGAGAAAAGAAAATGACACAAAAAGTTAAAATCACAAAGCGCAATAAAAGTAACAAAATGTGATATGCATATTCAGTAAAGGAAAATGCGTGTCTGAAAGACGATTAAATTCTGGGGTAATAAGTATTTCTTCTGATTAATTTTACCGGATTTAATAAAAAAATGATGATTATCAGTGGTTAATTTTTAGATGTAGCTTTTCTTCCCCTGGCAGTTTGTACGTTTTTAAATCATCAATCCCGCTGGTTAAATTATGGATAAAGCATTAATGCAAATAAGCGATAAGGGTTTTATTCTAACCATTAGCCTGCGTAGCAATATCTGTTCATCTTTATTTCAAAGATTATTCCGCTGCCAATCATCACGCCGGGAATAATGCAGAAGAAATCGTTTTCATTTTATTTATCCGCTTAAAAAATAATCAGGCCAGACGTCGGTCTGCCCGCTTAAATGAAAAGATTCTGTTAAATCCTGGCATGTCGTCATCCTCTCTCGCTGAATATTCTGCGCCTCATCCTGCACCGTCGCGAGGCAGGCTGCGCTAAAACAGGGCACTCTTCGGGCCTTTTGCGGAGTGATTGTTTATCAGCGATCACAAAAGCGATATTTCATCCCGCGATTGCATAATTCCGCTATTTAAAACCCGGCTCTGCCGCTGCAATCAGACAATTATTCACTATATATGCAAAAAAAGTGAATAGCAGCGGCGTGTAACTTATTGATATTGCGTCATGATGACGACTTTATGCAGTTAATTCTCTGGCTGGCACGTTAACTGCACTCTACAGTAGGGCTGCATTACAACATCCCTTAACAATTTTAAAACAATAGCTTTACCCGACCGGGAAAGCAGGAGAATGGGTTATGGCACTGCACGTTTCACGTCACGATTTCGATCAATGGATGATGCCGGTTTATGCACCCGCGACATTTGTCCCGGTTCGCGCGGAGGGCTCAACCGTCTGGGATCAGAATGGCAAAGACTACGTCGACTTCGCCGGTGGCATCGCCGTGAATGCGTTAGGGCATGCGCATCCGGCATTACAACAGGCGTTGCAGGAGCAGGCCGCCCGTTTATGGCACACCGGCAATGGCTACACCAATGAGCCGATCCTGCGACTGGCAAAGCAGTTAATTGATGCCACCTTTGCTGACCGGGTCTTTTTCTGTAACTCCGGTGCGGAGGCCAACGAAGCGGCGCTGAAGCTGGCGCGCAAAGTGGCCCACGATCGGGTCGGCCCGGAGAAAAGTGGCATTGTGGCATTTAAGAATGCGTTTCATGGCCGCACGCTGTTTACCGTTACCGCCGGGGGACAGCCCGCTTACTCTCAGGATTTTGCCCCGCTGCCACCTGCCATCCAGCACGCCCCGTTTAATGACCTGGCGGCCGCGGCGGAACTCATTAATGACCAGACCTGCGCAGTGATTGTGGAACCCATCCAGGGGGAGGGCGGCGTGCTGCCTGCCGATCCGGCGTTCCTGCGCGGACTGCGTGAACTTTGCGACAGGCATCAGGCCGTGCTGATTTTTGATGAAGTGCAGAGCGGCGTGGGCCGCACCGGTTCGCTTTATGCCTATATGCACTACGGCGTCACACCCGATGTCCTGACCAGCGCCAAAGCGCTCGGCGGTGGCTTCCCGATTGGGGCGATGCTGACGCGCGACGATCTGGCGAGCGTGATGGGTGTCGGCACACACGGCACCACCTATGGCGGTAATCCGCTGGCGGGCGCGGTGGCCGGTAAAGTGATGGAACTGGTCAATCAGCCGGACTTTATGACGGGAGTGACAGAGCGTCACCAGTGGATCGTCTCGGCTCTGGCGGAGATCAACCAGCGTCTGCAGCTGTTTAAAGAGGTGCGCGGCCTGGGCCTGCTGATAGGTGCGGTGCTGAGCGATGCGTATGCCGGCAAAGCCAAAGCGATTAACCTGGCTGCCGCTGAGATGGGCGTCATGGTGCTGATTGCGGGCGCGAACGTGGTGCGTTTTGCCCCGGCCCTGAACATCAGCGAGCAGGAGGTGAAGCTGGGTATGGCACGCTTTGCCGAGGCCTGTGAAAGCCTGGTACGAGGGTCCGCATCATTACGAGGGTCCGCATCATGATGGTAATCCGTCCGGTTGAACGCGATGATTTAAGCCAGCTGATGACGCTGGCAGGCAAAACCGGCGGCGGGCTGACCTCGCTGCCGGTCGATAGCGCCACGCTTCAGGCGCGAATCGATCGATCGCTGCAAACCTGGCAGGATACGCTGCCGCGCGCTGAGCAGGGCTACGTCTTTGTGCTGGCCGACAGTGAAGATAATCGCGCGGTGGGCATCTGCGCCATTGAAGTGGCGGTAGGCCTGCAGGACCCCTGGTATAACTTCCGCGTCGGCACTCAGGTGCACGCGTCGAAAGAGCTGAACGTCTACGCCGCGCTGCCGACCCTGTCGCTGAGTAACGACCACACCGGCAGCAGCGAGCTCTGCACCCTGTTTCTCGACCCTGAGTATCGTGACGGCAAAAATGGCTATCTGCTCTCCAAATCACGCTTCCTGTTTATGGCTAACTTCCGTGACCGTTTTATGGAGCGGGTAGTCGCGGAGATGCGGGGCGTCAGCGATGAGCAGGGCCACTCACCCTTCTGGGAGAGCGTCGGCAGCCGCTTCTTCTCAATGGACTTCAGCAAAGCGGACTTCCTCAGCGGCACCGGCCAGAAAGCCTTTATTGCCGAACTGATGCCGAAACATCCGCTCTACATCGACTATCTGACCCCGGAGGCGCAGGCGGTCATCGGCCAGGTTCACCCGCAGACGGCACCTGCCCGGGCCGTACTGGAAGCGGAGGGCTTCCGCTACCTCAACTATATCGACATCTTTGATGGCGGCCCGACACTGGAGTGCGACATTGACCGCATCCGCGCCATTCGCAAAAGCCGGCTGCGCGGCGCAGAGCGGGGTGAAAATCCGGCGGATGCACCGCTCTGCCTGGTCGCCAATAACCATTACCGCCAGTTCCGTGTGGCGCTGATCCCGGCAGATGCCGACGGTGACAGCATAAAACTGACGGACGAACAGATGCGGGCGCTCCACTGCCAGCCGGGCGACAGCCTGCGGGTGGTGACGCTCTGCAAAGAGGAGAAAACAGCATGACGCACCTGATTAAGGGAGAGTGGCAGAGCGGTGAGGCAGAGCACCTGACGAAAGCGGACCCGGTGAGAGGGGAACCGCTCTGGCAGGGGCAGGCGGCTTCGGCAGAGCAGGTCGCCGCCGCCTGCGAGGCGGCGCGCGCCGCGTTTCCGGGCTGGGCAACCCGCCCGCTGGCGGAGCGCCAGGCGATCATCGAAAAATTTGCGGCCGGTCTGGACGCGCAAAAAGCGGAGCTGGCCGACACCATTGCGCGTGAAACCGGGAAACCGCGCTGGGAAGCGCTGACCGAAGTGGCGGCGATGATCAATAAAATCGGCTTTTCAGTGAAGGCTTACCATAGCCGCACCGGTGAACAGCAGCAGGGCGAAAGTTCCCTGCGCCATCGTCCCCACGGCGTGCTGGCGGTGTTCGGCCCCTATAACTTCCCCGGTCATCTGCCAAACGGCCACATCGTGCCGGCGCTGCTGGCGGGAAACTGCGTGGTCTTCAAACCCAGTGAGCTGACGCCGCTGACCGCCGAAAAAACCGTGCAGATCTGGCTGGCGGCAGGCCTGCCTGCCGGTGTGCTGGGGCTGCTGCAGGGCGGACGTGAAACGGGCCAGGCGCTGGCCAGCTGCAGCCAGATCGACGGCCTGCTGTTTACCGGCAGCGCCCATACCGGCTATCAGCTGCATCGCCAGTTTGCCGGTCAGCCTGAAAAGATGCTGGCGCTGGAGATGGGCGGCAACAATGCCCTGATTGTCGAGGATCCGGCGGACCTGGATGCGGCGGTCAATATCACGCTGCAATCCGCCTTTATTACGGCGGGACAGCGCTGCACCTGCGCCCGTCGCCTGCTGGTGAAGCGCGGAGCGGCGGGAGAGGCGTTTCTGCAGCGGCTGGTGGAGGTTGCAGGCCGGCTGCAGCCGGCGGCCTGGGATGCCGAACCGCCCCCTTTTATGGGCAGCGTGATTTCAACCGGCGCGGCAGAGAAGATCATGGCGGAGTGGCAGCGGCGGGTGGAGGCGGGCGGCGAGGTGCTGCTGGCGATGCGCTGGCCGGATCGCCACAGCGCGATCCTGACGCCCGGCATCATTGATATCACCGGCGTGCAGGGCATTCCGGATGAGGAGGTTTTTGGCCCGCTGCTTAATGTGATCCGTTACGACACCTTTGACGAGGCGATAGCACTGGCGAACCAGACCCGCTACGGCCTGTCGTGTGGCCTGATCTCCCCCCTGCGCGCGCAGTTTGATCAGCTGCTGCTGGAGGCGCGAGCCGGCATCGTCAACTGGAACAAACCGCTCACCGGTGCCGCCAGTACCGCGCCGTTTGGCGGCATTGGGGCCTCGGGTAACCATCGGGCCAGCGCCTGGTACGCGGCAGACTACTGCGCCTGGCCGATGGCCTCGCTGGAGTCGCCGGATCTGACGCTGCCCGCCACGCTCTCACCTGGCCTGGATTTCTCACCCTCGGAGACGTTGCTATGAAGGCCACCGAAGCGAACTTTGACGGTCTGGTGGGGTTGACCCACCACTATGCCGGGCTCTCATTTGGTAATGAAGCTTCAACCCGCAATCAGCTGCAGCCCTCGAATCCCCGTCTGGCGGCAAAGCAGGGGCTGCTGAAGATGAAGGCGCTGGCCGATATGGGGTTTGTGCAGGGGGTGATCCCCCCGCATGAGCGTCCTAATATCGCGGCGCTGCGTCAGCTTGGCTTCCGTGGCAGTGACGAGCAGGTCGTGGCGTCGGCCGGGAAAACCGCGCCGGGCTTACTCTCTGCCGCCAGTTCCGCCTCGGCGATGTGGGTCGCCAATGCGGCCACCGTGTCGCCGTCAGCCGACAGCGGTGATGGCCGGGTTCACCTGACGGTGGCCAACCTGAACAATAAATTTCACCGCGCGATGGAAGCCCCGGAAACCGCCGGGCTGCTGCGCGCCATCTTCCGCGACAGAGACCATTTTGCGGTGCACGATGCGCTGCCTCAGGTGGCGATGTTCGGCGATGAAGGAGCCGCAAATCACAACCGCCTGGGGGGCGACTATGGCGAGCGGGGCGTACAGCTGTTTGTCTATGGCCGTGACAGCAGCCATGAGGGGAAAGCCCCGCAGCGCTATCCGGCGCGCCAGACGCGCGAGGCCAGTGAAGCGGTCGCCCGTCTGCATCAGCTCTCACCTGAACACCTGCTGTTTGCGCAGCAGAATCCGGCGGTTATCGACCAGGGGGTTTTTCATAACGATGTGATCGCGGTGAGTAACCAGCAGATGCTCTTCTGCCATCAGCAGGCGTTTGTCGATCAGCCTGCACTGCTGGCGCAGCTTTGGGCACGCGTGCCCGGATTTGTGGCGCTGGAAGTGCCGGACAATCGGGTGTCGGTAAAAGATGCGGTCGACACCTATCTGTTTAACAGCCAGCTGCTGAGCCGTCCCGACGGCACCATGATGCTGGTGCTGCCGGAAGAGTCGCGTCAGCATCCGGACGTCTGGCGTTACCTGTGCGAGCAGGTGGAAGGGGATGGGCCGCTGAAGGATCTGAAGGTGTTTGATCTGCGTGAAAGTATGTACAACGGCGGTGGGCCAGCCTGCCTGCGTTTGCGGGTGGTGCTGACGCCTCAGGAGCAGCAGGCCGTCAATCCCGCCGTGCTGATGAACGATCGGCTGTTCGCCGCCCTGAACAGCTGGGTTGACCGCCACTACCGCGATCGGCTGACCCAGGCCGACCTGGTGGATCCGCAGCTGCTGCGGGAGGGTCGTGACGCGCTGGATGAACTGACGAAGCTGCTAGACTTAGGAAATGTGTATGCATTTCAGCAGTGAAGGCGATGGCAGCACGGGCTGCCACCTGCCTGAGGCGTAAAGGAGGAACGATGCAGGACTTTTTGCAGCAGACACTGTCCGGTGAGGCACCGCGAAAGCGCAGGGGGGAAACGGCGCATCTTCGCTGGCAGTGGTTGTATCACGGCATCCTGCTGATGGAGCCGGTTGTGCCCGTTAAGCAGGCGCTGGTGCTCTCGGCAGGGATCCACGGCAATGAAACGGCCCCGGTGGAAATCATGAATCAGCTGGTCAATGCGCTGCTTCGCGGCGAAAAGCCGCTACAGCAGCGGATGCTGGTGATTCTGGGCAATCCCTCTGCGCTGCGCACCGGCAAACGCTATGTCCGTTATGATATTAACCGGCTGTTTGGCGGACGCTGGCAGCAGGTGGACGATGGCGATGAGGCGCGCCGCGTGCTGCGGCTGGAGCAGGCGCTGGAGAACTTCTGGCTGCTGGGCGAATGCGATGAGACGCGCTGGCATCTCGATATGCACACGGCGATTCGCGGCTCATACCATCCGCAGTTCGGCGTCATGCCGCAAAACGATCGTCCCTGGCCTTCCGCGTTTCTCGACTGGCTGGCGGCTGCCGGTCTGGAGGCGCTGGTCTTTCATCGCGCACCGGGCGGAACCTTTACCCATTTCAGCTGTGAACATTTCGGTGCGGCCAGCTGCACCCTGGAGCTGGGGAAGGCGCTGCCGTTTGGCGAAAACGACCTGCGCCAGTTTAGTGCCGCACAGCAGGCGCTGGCGGCGCTGCTCTTTGGTGACCCCATGCCCGCCACCCGCGTGAAGCCGCGCCACTATCGGGTTGCGCAGCAGATCACCCGGCTGAGTGAGCACTTCAGGCTGCACATGACGCCGGAGACGCTGAACTTTACCGCCTTTCCTCAGGGCACGCTGCTGGCCGAGGATGGGGATACCCGCTACTACGTGCAGCAGGCGCGGGAATATGTGCTTTTCCCGAATCCTGGCGTTGCTGCCGGGCTGCGTGCCGGCCTGATGCTGATTGAAGAGGGCGAACAGACCCAGGCGCTGCCTCTCTGACGTGGGTAACTGACGGGTTACAGCGATCCGCGCTAAAAATCGGCAGGAAAGCGGGAGATCCTCTTCCGCTTTCCTGCCGAAACCCTTACACTCCTCCACGATTTCTGCGAAATTCGCTGTAAATTCATAAAGTTTTTCAATTCCTCACGCCTTTCTTCTCATTCTCTTCATGATTGCCGGATTTTTGTCTTTTATGCTTTCACGGCTTTACTCAGGCTCTGAGTAGTTGACGTTCAGCGTCGTATTCTTGTTTCCGAAGACGCGACAGAGTGCTGTCGTCATTATCATGAATCATAAGGACACTATTATGCGCAAACTGACTTCCCTGTTACTGGCTTCTTCGCTGGCGTTTGGTGCAGCCAGCGCCGTCCATGCCGCCGCGGATTCCCTGACGCCTCCGCCAGCCGGCAGCGAAAAAGCGATGCATAAGCCGCCAATGCGCCACGGCATGGAGATGATGTTCCACGGTCTGAATCTGACCGACGCGCAGAAAACCCAGATGCGCGACATCATGAAAGAGAGCCACAAAGATATGCAGCGTCCGTCACAGGATGATCGCCGTGCGATGCACGACATCATCGCGGCTGACAGCTTCGATAAGAGCAAAGCCGAAGCGCAGGCAGAGAAGATGTCTGCTAACGGTAAAGAGCATGCGCTGAAGATGCTGGAAACCCAGAACAAACTCTATAACGTGCTGACGCCGGCGCAGAAGAAACAGTACAACGCCAACTTTGAGCAGCGCCTGACCGAAAAAGGCCCGCGCGAAGGCAACATGGCGCCACCGGCACCACCGGCTGAATAATCTGAGCTAAGCGGCGTTTCTGAGACCGCCGGTGCTGTCCACTGCAGGTAAGTGGACAGCACCGGCGGTTTTTTTACAGCGGCAGGATAGGGTAGTCACCCGAGAGGATAGGACGGCAGAGGATTTTGTAGCCGTCGTGATCGAATCCCCCTTTGGGCCGCTGCAGTTTTTTTGCCTCTTCCATGCTGCTGACCGACCCCAGATAGAACCAGTGATCGATGACGTGGATCTGCGTCATCTGTTTGCCTTCTTCCACCAGCCCCACGGCACCCTGCCACGGCCAGCAGAAGACCCGCACGTTCTCCAGCGCTTCCAGCAGCCGATCCTGGTGATCGCTGACCGGCTCTTTACCGCAGCAGGCCCCGGCGCAGCGGCGCAGTGCCGAACGAAAGCAGCCCCGCTGCGGACTCAGGGCTTCCAGACCCAGCAAACCGTGACAGAGCTGATACTCATCGGCGAGTTGCTTGAGCCGTTCCAGCGCAGCAAACCGGCTGCGATAAAGCCCGAAGAGATTAGGTGACTGGCTGAAATCGAGATCCTTTGCGTAGACCACTTCGGGTTTGCCGTGGGTGATCTGCAATGAACAGAGCTGCCGGTTTTTGCGCAGGCGTTTATTAAACAGCGGCTGCTGGGTTTTGATCATCTGTGCTTCCAGCAGCAGCGCGCCGAGATCGCCCGCGGTGGGGATCCAGCTGACGCGTCGCGACTGGCGCAGCATCTTCGCCTCGTCAGGGGTGCGAAAATGGGACATCACCCGCGAGCGCAGATTCACGCTTTTGCCGATATAGAGCGGCAGCGACTCACTCTCGCCGTGGAAGGTGTAGACGCCAGGGTGATTCGGCAGGCCTTCCAGCCACTCACGCAGGTGTTCGGGATATTGATATAGCGCATTCGCGTCGGGTTCGAGGCGATGCGAGGCAGCACGTCTGACCAAAGTGGACTCCATTTACTGGTTGTCCATACAGCATAACAAACCGGTGAAATGATCGCCAGCCGTCTGATCAGCGCGGCCGTGTCGCCAGCCAGCAGATGAGGGAGCCCAGGGTGATCATCGCCACGCCCTGCCAGAAAGCGAGCGGTGGCGTCAGGCCGAGCCACAGCGATCCCAGCAGGGCCGACAGCACCGGCGTAAAGTAGGAGGCCGTCGCCAGCAGCGTCAGGTTTCCCTGCTGAATGCCGTGATTCCAGGCGGAATAGGCGATGGCGGTGGAGAGGCCGACAAACAGGACTTCCAGCAGCGGCAGCGGCGCAAAGGTCAGCGGTGTCGGGTTGACGGCAAATTTCAGCCACAGCGCCAGCGCGGTCAGGATAAAAAAGAGCGTGACGCCGTTGGCACCGCGCGCATAGCGGCGGGTGAAATTGTTATAAAGCGCCCAGGTCAGGGCGGCCAGAAAGGCAAGAGCATAGGCGACGGGATTGCGCAGCATGTTCTGCCACAGCAGCGCCGGCGCGCCACTGCCGCTGCCTTTCATCACCCAGACGATACCCAGCAGCGACAGCAGCAGACCGGGCCACAGCCAGACGCGGAAACGCTGCTGATTAAACGGGATCGCCAGCACGATCGTCAGGCAGGGCCAGAGATAGTTGATCATCCCCAGCTCCAGCGACTGACGGCGATCGCTCGCCAGTCCGATAGCCAGCGCCAGCGCCATCTCATAGCCGACAAAGAGCGCGCCGCCGATCCAGAGATAGATCGCAGGCATCGCCCCTGGCCTGGGCAGACCCCGGGTCAGGCAGAGCAGACAGGCGGTGGTGGTGTAGATCAGCGCCGCGCCGCCGGTGGCACCAAAGGCCTCACTGACACTGCGCAGCAGGCCGACAGTGGTGCTCCAGAGCAGAATGGCGATAAGCCCGATCAGGGTGGCGCGTGAAACGGTGGCAGGCATGTAGCGATCAACAGCGTGAGTGAAAGGAGCCCCCCTTGCCTGTGCAAAGGAGGCGCAGGATTACTTCCAGAAATCGTCGAAAACCGTGATCGGCGGACGACGTTTGTGTTCGGTTTTGAGATACCAGCCTTCAATGATTTTCGCGCTGTCAGGATGAATACTTTTTCCTTCCAGATAGTCATCAATCATCTCGTAGGTGACACCCAGCGCCACTTCATCCTGCAGGCCCGGACGGTCATCTTCCAGGTCGGCGGTCGGCTTCTTCAGATAGAGGTGCTCCGGACAGCCAAGATGTTTCAGCAGCTGCTTGCCCTGACGCTTGTTAAGGCGGAACAGCGGGTTAATGTCGGTGCCGCCGTCGCCATATTTGGTGAAGAAGCCGGTCACCGCTTCCGCGGCGTGATCGGTACCGACTACCACCCCTTTGGTCATGCCGGCGATGCTGTACTGCGCCTTCATGCGCTCACGCGCTTTTTCATTGCCGCGGATAAAATCGGACAGGGTAATCCCGGCCTCTTTCAGCGCGCGCTCGCTGGCCAGAACCGACTCTTTGATGTTAACCACCAGTGAGCGGTCAGGCTGAATAAAGGCCAGCGCGTCCTGGCAATCCTGCTCATCCGCCTGCACCCCATAGGGAAGACGCACGGCAATAAAGGTGTAGTCGTTATCGCCGGTCTCTTCACGCAGCTCCGTAATGGCCCGCTGCGACAGCGCGCCCGCCAGGGTAGAGTCCTGGCCGCCGCTGATCCCCAGCACCAGCGTTTTCAGTCCGCTGTGGCGTTTCAGGTAGGCTTTGAGAAAATCGATGCTGACCCGCACTTCCTGGTCGGCGTCGATAGTGGGCTTCACACCCAGGGCTTCAATAATTTCCTGCTGCAGTGACATGAACTTCTCCTCAGGTCAGTGGCCTGTCGGCTCGATGCGAACGTGTTATTAAAGCTAACGTGCCTTCACGAAAACAACAAGCCAAAGCGCTAACTGATTCGCGCTAACCATTGCGAAATCAGTGAGTTTTTCGCTGAGGTTCGGGTTTTTTCGCCAGCACGGTAAACATTAAAATGGCCAGCATAAAGCAACCGAAGATCGTGCCGCACATGCTCAGCACCGAGGTACCGCCGATGCCGGTGATGGGCACGGTAATCGCCCCCAGCGTGAACATGGTGACACCAATCACCGCAGAGGCGCTGCCAGCGCGATGGCCCTGACTCTGCATCGCCAGTGAGGAGGCGGTCGTGGCAATCACCCCATTGCTGGCGATGGTAAAGAACAGCGCGACCAGCAGCAGCGCCAGCGGTGCCTGAAACAGGGCGCAGAGCAGCAGCAGGCTGGAGGCGACAAAGGCCAGCGTCAGGCCGCCTTTCAGCACCCGATATTCGCCCCACAACGGGCAGAGGCGGGCGCTGGTCTGGGAGGCGATCACCAGACCGATGCCGTTGGCCGCAAAGCAGAAGCTGAACGCCTGCGGCGACAGACCGTAGAGCTGCTGCAGCACGAACGGAGAGGCGCCGATGTAGGCGAACATGCCCGACATCATAAAGCCCTGGGTCAGGCAGAAGCCCATGAAAGGACGATGGGTCACCACCTGGCCGAGCGCGGCGTAAGCGGAGAAGATCGATCCTTTGCTGCGGCGGGCTTCCGGCAGCGTCTCATGCAGCTTCCAGCGCGCCAGCAGGATCAGCAGAATGGCAATGCCGCCCAGCACCATAAAAATGCCGCGCCAGTCGACGATCGTCATCAGCACACCGCCCAGCACCGGTGCGCCGATGGGCGCCAGGCCATTGACCAGCATCAGCAGGGCAAAGAATCGCGTCAGTTCATGACCACTGTACATATCGCGCGCTATCGCCCGTGACAGCACCGCGCCACCGGCCCCGGCTAAGCCTTCGAACAGGCGCGCCACCAGCAGCTGGTGGATATCCTGCGCCAGTGCGCATCCCAGCGAGGCGATAAACAACAGCACCAGCGACAGGGTCAGCGGACGCAGACGGCCGAACTTGTCACTCATCGGGCCAAACAGCAGCTGGCCAACTCCCAGCCCCAGCAGGCCGGCGGTCAGACTCAGCTGAGCCGTGGCGGTTTCGGTGTTGAGGTCCCGCGCCATCTGAGGCAGAGCGGGCAGATAGAGATCGATACAGAGCGGGCCCAGTGCGGCCAGCAGGCCCAGCGTGATGGCATAAACCAGGCGGTTGGAGTGTGCAGGAGTCATTATTCCTCGGGGTCGTCAGCGATGGGGTGAAGAGAAAGCGGGCCAGCCTGCGCCAGAGAGCGTCCGGCAGTGCGGCGGGCACCCTGATCGGCATCCGCGCAGGACAGCGTCACGGAAACGGCGCAAAATCAGAGGGTTCGGATGACGGGGAGTATACGTCTCTGTTGACAGCAAAACAGCCTTCTTTACGGAATCCTGACATTCCGTCTGCCACAAAAAGGCCGCCATAAACTTGATAAACCTGCATTTATGTTCCAGGCTTGATGCCACATGGACAATAAATGAGGAACAACAAGATGAAGAAGGTGATGGGATGTATCGCTGCGGCGCTGACACTGGCGGCACTGTCTGGTTGTACGACTTATGATCGTGCGGAAAGCTACGTGACTAAGCCAGTTGTTAAGGATGTTAAAAAGGGGATGACCCGCGATCAGGTTCGTCAGATCGCCGGTTCGCCTTCAACTGAAATTACCATGGTTCACGCGCGCGGCACCTGCCAGACGTATGTTCTGGGTCAGCGCGACGGTAAAGCACAGACTTACTTCGTGAGCTATAACGACACCGGCCGTGTCATGAACTACGGCTTCCAGAGCTGCGCGGAGTATGACACCGATCCGCAGGTTCAGCAGTAATCGCTGCTTCTGAATGGTAAACGGCCCGTCTTTATGACGGGCCGTTTTTCGTTGGGGCACTGTTTCATGCCCTCCGGCGCGAAGAGTGGGTGGCAAGCCTGCCGTTACAATCCTGCCGGGCGCGGCACCTCGACATAATCGCCGTCAATCTGCCGCTGGTAGTAGTGGCCATCCTGCACATAAAAACGCCTGCCGTTAAAATCCAGCACCCGCATCTCACCGCTGATCCGCGTCTCTGGCGGTGGCGCCACCACCACATACTCCTCACCGTGACGCTGATAATAGTTACCGTTGAGCAGGTAGTAGGTCAGCCCGCCAATCAATACGGCGGTGGCGGCCTCGGGCAGAAAGCGCAACGGACCTGGCCCTCCCCAGCGCGGACCGGGGCCACCGTGCCGGCCCCATCCCTCATGCGGTCCCCATCCTCCCGGCGGGCCCCAGCCGCCGGGATGCGCAGAAGCCAGGGCGGGCGCTAAGAGTGTCAGCGTCAGAAGTGAGGCGATCATTTTTTTCATCGGGCATTCTCCACAGACGAGTGGAGGCAGAATTCGCTTTTTACAGAAGAAAGACAAGCGCTAAAGCGGCGGATTTTCGCCTGTTTACCACGCTTAACGCTTTCTTAACGGCGTCGCCATGAACAGGGAAGATTATGGAGAGCGGGAAGGGATTAACCTGGCGCGGATGCGCCAGGTTGAGCAGAGATTAGCGGTGCGCCAGTTCGGCGTGGTCGTCACTTTCCAGCACGTGCCTGTCGGTCAGGCCTAACCAGCGGCTGGTGAGTGAACCGGCGGTCATGGAGCCATTGACGTTCAGGGCGGTACGGCCCATATCGATCAGCGGCTCGATAGAGATCAGCAGCGCAACCAGGGTCACCGGCAGGCCCATCGCAGGCAGCACAATCAGGGCAGCAAACGTCGCACCGCCGCCGACACCGGCCACACCGGCTGAACTCAGGGTGACGATCCCGACCAGCGTCGCAATCCATAGCGGGTCAAACGGGTTGATGCCAACCGTAGGCGCCACCATCACCGCCAGCATGGTCGGATAGAGACCGGCACAGCCGTTCTGGCCGATCGTGGCACCAAAGGAGGCTGCAAAGCTCGCCACAGACTCTGGCACGCCCAGGCGACGGGTCTGAGTCTCTACGCTCAGCGGAATGCTGGCGGCGCTGGAGCGGCTGGTAAAGGCGAAGGTAATCACCGGCCACACTTTGCGGAAGAAGCGCAGCGGGTTGATGCCGTTTACCGACAGCAGCAGGGCATGAACCGCAAACATTATCGCCAGACCGAGGTAAGAGGCGACCACAAAACTGCCCAGCTTGATGATGTCCTGCAGGTTAGAACCGGCTACGACTTTGGTCATCAGCGCCAGCACGCCATACGGCGTCAGCTTCATCACTAAACGCACCAGCTTCATGACCCACGACTGCAGGGTGTCAATCGCCACCAGCACCCGCTGACCTTTCTCCTGGTCATCTTTCAGCAGTTGCAGAGCGGCCATCCCCAGGAAGGCGGCAAAAATGACCACGCTGATGATGGAGGTCGGATTAGCACCGGTCAGATCGGCAAACGGATTTTTCGGGATAAAGGAGAGCACCAGCTGAGGCACGCTCAGGTCGGAGACCTTGCCGACATAGTTGCTCTGGATCGCACTCAGGCGTGCGGTTTCCTGGACACCCTGCACCAGACCTTCCGCGCTGAGGCCAAACAGACCGGTCACGAAGACGCCGACCAGCGCAGAAATCGCGGTGGTAAAGAGCAGTACGCCAATGGTCAGTACGCTGATTTTTCCCAGCGACGAGGCGTTATGCAGACGGGCGACCGCACTCAGAATCGAAACGAACACCAGCGGCATGACGACCATCTGCAGCAGCTGGACATAGCCATTGCCGACGATGTTAAACCAGCTGATCGACGCTTTGACCACGGCGCTGTTTTCACCGTAGATCAGCTGCAGCACCAGGCCGAACAGTACACCGATCACCAGACCGATCAACACTTTCTTCGACAGGCTCCAGCTATGGCGGCTGAAGCGGGAGAGTAATACCAGCAGCACCACGAAGGCCGCGATATTAAGCGTAAGAGGAAGGTCCATACCGAAACTCCAGAGTAATGCGGCCTGTCGTCCGGGAGAGGCCGCATAATGTTAATCACGAATTAAGACAGCAGGAATGGTAACAGCAGCCGGAGAGGCTGCCTTATATCCAAATGGCATGGTTTATAACTAACTGTTGATTTTTGCGGGTTTATTGCGCGGTGTGACTGGAAATTAACCGTCCGACCCCATTCTGCAGCGTATCGAACAGCTGGGTCGGCCAGCCGTTTGCACCAAAGGAAGGCATTCCCACCGGAAACCAGAGCGCATAGCCCACCAGACCCAGACACAACACCCGCTCAAGCTGATTGCCTTTCTGGCTGCGCAGAATCGGCAGGCGGAAGCGCCAGCGGCAGGGCCACAGCAGTGGCACCCCGGCAGGCGTCAGCATATCGGCCACTATATGGCTGAGGTAGCCCAGGGTCAGACCCTGCAAGACATCAGGTGGTATGGGTGACGACTTGGGCAGGTTAATCTGAAAAAGCCATAAACCGGCGGCCACCGCCAGCAGGCTGTGGGTAAAGCCCCGGTGACCAAAAGCGCGCGCAATCGGCTGTGAGAGCCAGCGCAGCCGCTGTCCCAGCAGGGATTTAGGGTGATCGATGTCGGGCAACAGACATGTCAGCAGGGCTGAGGGAACGAGATGCCACCAGTCGGCCTGCGCCAGAACCGGGGTCAGCTCCGCACGTTTGGCAAAAATAGCGCTGGCAATGGCAAAAATGATGTGGCCTTCGCCCGTCATGATAGAACCTGGATGCTAAGAAACTGTCGATGCATCCAGTATAGGGATTTATCCAGTAAATGAGAACATGTGACGCTGTAACTAACAGTGAATTTTTTTACAGGGCGAGCCGTGGCATGTCACGGCTCACCCCGTCTTCTAGCGGGCCAGCCAGCCGCCATCAACCGCCAGCGTATAACCATTAATATAGTCTGCTGCAGACGAGGCCAGAAAGACCACCGGCCCCATCATGTCATCCGGCACGCCCCAGCGGCCTGCCGGAATACGGTCAAGGATCTCAGCGCTGCGCGCCGCATCTTTGCGCAGGGGTTCGGTATTATCGGTCGCCATGTAACCTGGCGCGATAGCATTAACATTGATGCCATGCCGTCCCCACTCGTTAGCCATCAGACGGGTTAAGCCCATGACAGCGCTTTTTGAGGCGGTGTAAGAGGGGACGCGAATGCCTCCCTGAAACGAGAGCATGGACGCAATATTAATGATTTTGCCGCCGCTTCCCTGCGCGATAAACCGCTGCGCGACCTGCTGTGAGAGGAAAAACACCGTCTTGCAGTTGATATTCATCACATCATCCCAGTCCTGCACGCTGAATTTCAGGGCATCCTCACGACGGATAATCCCGGCATTGTTGACCAGGATATCCACTCTGCCTGCCGCGGCGACCGCCTCTTCCGCGACCTGCGGGATGAGCTCAGGAGACATCAGATCGGCTGAAACGGACCAGAAGCGGCGGCCAAGTGCTTCCACTTTATGCTGCGTGTCAGCCGGTTCGATGCGGTTGATGCCCACTATGTCGCAGCCAGCCTGCGCCAGCCCCAGTGCCATCCCCTGGCCAAGCCCGGTATTACAGCCGGTCACGATGGCGACTTTGCCTGTTAAATCAAATCTGTTCAGTACCATTCGGCTTGTCCTCCGCTTAACGCAGTTCGCTAATCCTGACCGCGTCCATATCATCAAAGACCTGATTCTCACCCACCATCCCCCAGATAAAGGCGTAACGCTGGGTTCCGACACCCGCGTGTATCGACCAGCTGGGTGAGATCACCGCCTGCTCGTTATGAACCAGCAGATGACGGGTTTGCTGCGGCTCTCCCATCATGTGGAAGACGGCGTGATCTTCGCTCATGTCGAAATAGAAATAGACTTCCATGCGGCGTTCGTGGGTGTGACAGGGCATAGTGTTCCAGAGACTGCCCTCATGCAGCCTGGTCAGGCCCATCGTGAGCTGACAGGTAGGCAACACGTCGGGCACGATAAATTTGTGTATGGTGCGGCGATTAGCGCTTGCCGCATCGCCCAGCGTGGCGTTGACCGCCTCCTGCAGCGTGATCTTCCTGTCCGGAAAGGTGGTGTGCGCTGGTGCACTGTTGAAATAAAATTTTGCGGGCTGCGATGCATCGAGGCTGCGAAACAGCAGATCGCGCGCCCCTTTGCCGATATAGAGCGCCTCTTCGTGACCGATTTCCCACGTTTTGCCATCCACCTCCACCAGACCCGGGCCGCCAATATTGATCATGCCCAGTTCACGGCGTTCGAGAAACCAGGCGACGCCCAGCTGTTTGCCCATCTCATCCCCCATCGTGACCGGCTGATTCACCGGCATGACGCCGCCCGTAATGATGCGGTCAATGTGGCTGTAGGTCAGGGTGTAGTGATCGGCGGTAAATATCTTTTCAATCAGAAATGCCTGGCGCAGTGCGTCAGTGTCGAGTTGTTTAGCGTGATCGCTGTGAATGCTCTGGCGAATGTCCATCTCGTGCCCCTCTGGAGTCAGGTTATTCATCCCCCGATCAGGGGACGATGTGGGCATCTTAGGCAGGGTGAGACAGTGATTCAATAAAAATGAAACGCTGTTTTAATTTTTTGAGATTCAGATCAACCGCAGAACGCCTGAGCAAAAAAAAGCCCGCTTAAAGCGGGCGGGGGGTCAGCCTTTCAGATGGGTCGGGCTAAGCTGCGTCAAGGTGTCCAGCCGGACATCCGCCAGCGCCCAGCGCGGATCGTCGCGGTGCTCAGCGGCAGGTACCACAATCGACCGCATGCGGGCCGCTTTAGTGGCGATCATGCCGTTAAACGAATCCTCCAGCGTGACGCAGTTCAGCGGATCGATTCCCAGACTGGCGGCGGCATTGAGATAGACCTGCGGATGGGGCTTGCTGTAGGGCAGGGCTTCTGCGGAGGAGAGCACATCAAAATAGTGACGCAGATTAAAGATCTCCAGCACCTGTTCCAGCATCGCCATCGGAGAGGCGGACGCCAGGCCAATCTTCAGTCCCTGCTCCTGACAGAGTTGCAGCGCGGTTTCCACGCCCGGCAACAGGGGGCGGGTCTGATCCACCAGCGTCATGGCGCGCACGATAATCCGCTCCGTGACCTCCTGCTGCGACGGACCCTGCCACGGCAGCGTTTCGTACCACATCCGCACCGTCTGGTCGATGCGCAAACCCAGCGTGTCGGGCATTTCACTGCGACGTGACAGGTCAACATCCAGCGTTGAAAAGATATCCAGTTCAGCCTGATCCCACAGCGGCTCAGAATCGATCAGTAAACCATCCATATCAAACAGGGCGGCGAGGACAGGGCGGTGATAGGGCATCAGAGGTCTCCTTTTAAAGTCGGTTTTACCAAAGCATCATTCCCGGCTGGCGCACGCTTCGCCCGTCGGCCATGCTTTTTTTGGGAAATTTCTTCATTGGCAGGTAGACTTACGGCAAATCGGATTTCGGGTTCAGGAGATATTATGACCTATCAACAGGCTGGCCGCATCGCCATCCTTAAGCGTGTGGCAGGCTGGGTGCTCTTTCTGGTGGCGCTGCTGTCGACCATTATTTCGGTGCTGAGCTTTATGTTTAAGCACAGTGAGAAGCAGCCAGGTATCGACGCGGTAATGCTCGATTTTGTTCATGTTATCGTCGATATGCTTCGCTTTAACACCCCCTTCCTGAACATCTTCTGGCACAACTCCCCGGTGCCGGAATTTAATGGTCAGATGAACCTGGGATTCTGGCTGATCTACATCCTGATTTTTGTCGGACTGGCCCTGGAGTCATCCGGCGCGCGCATGGGGCGTCAGGCCCGTCATGTCAGAGAGGGTATTGAAGATCAGATGATCCTGGAGCAGGCAAAGGGCAGCGAAGGGCGAAGCCGTCAGCAACTGGAAGAGAAGGTGCGCGTACCCCGTCACACCATCTTCCTGCAGATCTTCCCGCTTTACATCCTGCCCGTGGTCATTGCGGTAGCCGGTTATTTCGTGCTGTCGCTGCTCGGCTTTATCTGAGGGCGTCGTCAGGCCGGTCTGGCCTGACTGGCGCTCAGCGCATCCTCTTCCAGCAACTGGCCGATGGCGAACTGTGCGTCGTCCGGCCAGTGCCCGCCAAAGACGTTAGCCCGGTTCAGCAAATAGTAGAGCTGATAGACCGGCAGACGCTGCGAGAACCCATCCGGTAACGGCCAGACCGACTGATAGCCGTCGTAAATCTGACGCGGCAGGTCGGGGTACCAGCTCAGCATGGCTAAATCGCACTCCCGGTCGCCCCAGTAGCAGGCAGGATCGAACACCCAGGGGCCACTGTGGCTGCTGGCACAGTTGGCTGGCCAGAGGTCGCCATGCAGCAGCGACGGCTGCGGATGATGGGAGGCCAGCACCCGCTGCACGGCAGCAATGATCAGCTCGGTATCCCCGTAGAGCACCCCTTTTTCTGCCGCCAGCTGTAACTGCCAGCCGATGCGCTGCTCAGCAAAAAAGACCGACCAGCGGCGCAGCCAGCTGTTGGGCTGAGGAGTCGTGGTGATATTGTTGTCGAAATCGAGACCGAACTGTGTCTGCTCGCTCCACTGATGAAGGTGCGCCAGCTGCTGCCCGAGCTGCCAGGCACTCTGCTCATCAAGTGGCTGAGGCGGAATATATTCCAGCAGCAGGAAGCTCTCCTCGCGGTGCTGGCCTACACCATAGACCTCGGGCACGCGAACCGTGCCGGTGCGCGCCAGCAGCGCCAGCTGGTCAGCTTCCCAGGTGAAGAGTGAGAGCCTGTCCCGGCTGTTACTTTTGACGAACACGTCGTGATCACCGTAGCGGATACGCCAGGTGGGATGGATGTCGCCGCCGGCCAGGGCGTGACGTTCGGTGATTTCGGCATTGCCTAACTGCTCGCTTAACAGACGACTAATGGCTGACCACATTGGGCTATCCTCGTTATTCGCTGCGTAAGACAGATTGTACTGCGTAAATATTCACCAAAACCAGCCCGATTGCACCTCTTATTCTGGTGCGGAGCGGGTGGGGCGATGTTCAGCGGTGTCGCGCAGAAACGCTTCGAAGGTTGTCACGGTCACGTCCGGCCGCTGACCCAGCACGCTTTCACCCGCCGCAGTGGCCTGCTGCTGCAGCGCTTCAGGCGACAGCGGGCTGACAATACCAAAGCTGTTGGTCCCGAGTTCATGCGGGTGGCCCTCATCGTCAGCCAGGGTGGTGGTGAAACCGGCCGCCGTCATGGCGCTGGTCAGCTCCAGGATGTCGCTTAATCCCGATTCCTGATAATGAAAGGTCACGATATAGCGTGTTAAGGCGTTGTTGCTCATGAGGCACCTCCGGGGAAGGGAAACTGAACTGAGCGTAGACCATGGTGAAAAATCAGGCGAATTATGAAGGGGATGCGCGGTGCATGCCGTGATGCCGGGCGTAAATTCCTGTCAGGCAGGTGCGCGGGGGTGGAAAAATCTTCTGCGGCTACGGCTATCTTTTCCCTTTCGCAGCACTATAATGCGCGACGTTAATCAGATGAGTCCCAATTAACACGTGTTGCAGGGCTGATTCCACGCATTTCGGGTGAGTTAATATTTTTTTACAAAACTTACCGTAAATTGCATTGAATGCCGGGCAAAACGCTTCAGACTCTTCGTTTTTTAAACTGTCGCACGGATCACATTTAATGAAAGCCTATAACAAGCTGTCTGCTGTTCTTCTGCTCTCCGCCGGAGCATTTTGTCACCAGGCACTGGCCGATAACGCCGTATTCACCTCAATGGATGACCCCTCTACGGCGAAAAAGCCGTTCGAAGGCTCAGCTGCTGCGGGATACCTGGCGCAAACCGGTAACACCACCAGTTCATCAATGACCGCTCAGACCAATATGACCTGGTATCAGTCATCAATGGCTTACAGCTTGTGGGGTAACGCGGCCAACACCTCGTCAAACGATGAGCGCTCTTCCGAAACCTACAGCATCGGCGGTCGTTCACGTTACAACGTCAGCAACTATGACTACCTGTTTGGTCAGGCGAGCTGGTTAAGCGATCGTTTCAATGGTTACGATTCGCGCGACGTTCTGACAGCCGGTTACGGTCGTCAGATCCTGAACGGCCCGGTGCATTCACTGCGTGCGGAATTTGGTCCGGGTGTGCGCTACGACGATTTCCACGATGGCGGCCATGAAACCAAAGCGCTGGGCTATGGCGCGGTCAGCTATCAGTGGCAGCTCACTGACACCACCAAATTTGTCCAGGGTGTGTCTGTACTGAGCAGCTTCGGTGAAGATACCACCGTGAACTCTGAAACCGGCCTGCAGGTGGCAATTAACAGCCACTTCGCCCTGAAGCTGGCGTACAACGTGACCTGGAACAACAATCCGCCGGAATCTGCGCCGGATCGCACCGACACCAAAACCTCGGTTATGCTCTCCTACGCGATGTAAGCGCAATTTTAACCGTGGTCTGCCCGGCGGCCTGACACTCTGTCAGGCCGCTTTTTTTTGATCTCTCCACGGCTTAGCAAAAAGGGGATGGTTTTTCTCGACCAGGAAAACTGCTATCATCTGCCCCGCACGGCAATCCTGGCGACATTCCGACAATGTGGGTCTGATGTTACGCCAGGTCACCCATTTTACATGACGTTGCATGTAGGCTTTCGTGTGGCCTACCACTGCAAATAAGGATTAGAAATGCCTGTAATTACGCTTCCTGATGGCAGCCAGCGTGTGTTCGACCGCCCTGTCAGTGTGATGGATATCGCGCTGGACATCGGGCCAGGTCTGGCGAAAGCCTGTATCGCTGGCCGCGTGAACGGTGAACTGGTTGATGCGGTCGATCCCATCACCGAAGACGCCGCCGTGGCGATTATCACTGCAAAAGATGAAGCCGGTCTGGAAATCATCCGTCACTCCTGCGCGCACCTGTTAGGGCATGCCATCAAGCAGCTGTGGCCGGATACGAAAATGGCGATTGGCCCGGTCATTGATAACGGCTTCTATTATGATGTCGACATCGATCGTACGCTGACCCAGGAAGATATCGACCTGCTGGAAAAACGCATGCATCAGCTGGCTGAGACCAACTACGATGTGGTGAAGAAAAAGGTCAGCTGGCAGGAAGCCCGTGACGTCTTTGCGGCGCGCGGCGAAATCTACAAAACCACCATTCTTGATGAAAACATCAGCCACGACGATAAGCCTGGCCTCTATCATCATGAAGAATATGTCGACATGTGCCGCGGTCCGCACGTGCCGAACATGCGGTTCTGCCATCACTTTAAACTGCAGAAGATCTCCGGTGCCTACTGGCGCGGCGACAGCAGCAACAAGATGCTGCAACGCATCTATGGCACCGCATGGGCAGACAAAAAGCAGCTGGCAGCCTATCTGCAGCGTCTGGAAGAGGCGGCAAAGCGTGACCATCGCAAGATTGGTAAGCAGCTGGATCTCTACCACATGCAGGAAGAAGCACCCGGTATGGTCTTCTGGCATAACGACGGCTGGACCATCTTCCGCGAACTGGAAGTGTTTGTCCGCAGCAAGCTGAAAGAGTACCAGTACCAGGAAGTGAAGGGTCCGTTCATGATGGATCGCGTCCTGTGGGAAAAAACCGGGCACTGGGAAAACTATAAAGAAGCGATGTTCACCACCTCGTCTGAGAACCGTGAATATTGCATTAAACCGATGAACTGTCCGGGACACGTTCAGATCTTTAATCAGGGTCTGAAATCGTACCGTGACCTGCCGCTGCGTATGGCCGAGTTCGGCAGCTGTCACCGTAATGAGCCATCAGGTGCGCTGCATGGCCTGATGCGCGTTCGCGGCTTTACCCAGGATGATGCCCACGTCTTCTGTACAGAAGAGCAGGTGCGTGACGAAGTGAACAGCTGTATCCGCATGGTTTATGACATGTACAGCACCTTCGGCTTCGAAAAGATTGTGGTCAAACTCTCTACCCGTCCTGAGAAGCGCATCGGCACCGATGAGATGTGGGACCGCGCCGAGGAAGATCTGGCTGCCGCGCTGAACGAAAACAACATTGAGTTTGAGTTCCAGCCAGGCGAAGGCGCCTTCTACGGCCCGAAAATTGAGTTTACCCTGTACGATTGTCTTGATCGCGCCTGGCAGTGTGGAACCGTTCAGCTAGACTTCTCCCTGCCAAAACGTCTTGAAGCGACGTATGTGGGTGAAAATAACGATCGTCAGACGCCTGTGATGATTCACCGTGCGATTCTGGGATCGATGGAACGCTTCATCGGTATTCTGACCGAAGAATTTGCTGGTTTCTTCCCAACCTGGCTGGCACCACAGCAGGTCGTGGTCATGAATATTACCGATGGACAAGCGGAATATGTTGAGTCTTTAACGCGTAAGCTGCAGAATGCTGGCATTCGTGTGAAGGCAGACTTGAGAAATGAGAAGATAGGCTTTAAAATCCGCGAGCACACATTACGTCGCGTCCCTTATATGCTGGTCTGCGGTGATAAAGAGGTGGAAGCAGGCAAAGTTGCCGTTCGCACCCGCCGTGGTAAAGACCTGGGGTCGATGGATGTCGATCTCTTTGTTGAGAAGTTGCAACAAGAGATTCGCAGCCGAAATCTTCATCAACTGGAGGAATAAAGTATTAAAGGCGGAAAACGAGTACTACCGACGCGTCCGAACAAAATTAACAGCGAAATCCGCGCAACTGAAGTGCGCTTAACGGGCATGGATGGCGAGCCACTTGGCATCGTCTCATTACGCGAAGCTCTGGAAAAAGCCGAGGAATCGGGTGCTGACTTAGTCGAAATTAGCCCGAACGCCGAACCGCCGGTTTGCCGTATTATGGATTACGGCAAGTTCCTCTACGAAAAAAGCAAATCTTCTAAGGAACAGAAGAAGAAGCAAAAAGTTATTCAGGTTAAGGAAATTAAATTCCGTCCTGGAACCGATGATGGCGACTATCAGGTCAAACTACGCAACCTGATTCGCTTTCTGGAAGATGGCGATAAAGCCAAAATCACGCTGCGTTTCCGTGGTCGTGAGATGGCGCACCAGCAGATCGGTATGGAAGTGCTTAACCGCGTCCGTAAAGACCTGTGTGAAGATCTGGATTTGGCCATTGTCGAATCCTTCCCTTCGAAGATCGAAGGCCGCCAGATGATCATGGTGCTCGCTCCTAAGAAGAAACAGTAGGCTTTCAAGTAACATTAACCGCGCAGCGTTCGCGTTGTGCGGTTTTCTGTTCGCCTGTCTGGGTCATGTTATCAACAATGCGAAGTGGATATTTTTAAAAATGCCAAAGATTAAAACTGTACGTGGCGCGGCTAAGCGCTTCAAGAAGACCGCTTCTGGCGGCTTCAAGCGTAAACACGCAAACCTGCGTCATATTCTGACCAAAAAATCTACTAAGCGTAAACGTCACCTGCGCCCTAAAGGCATGGTGTCAAAAGGCGATCTGGGTCTGGTTTCTGCCTGCCTGCCGTACGCATAAGTCCATTTTTTTAAACAGAATATAGAACAGGAGAGCTCACATGGCTCGCGTTAAACGTGGTGTAGTTGCTCGCGCACGTCACAAAAAAATCTTAAAACAAGCTAAAGGCTATTACGGTGCACGTTCACGTGTTTACCGCGTTGCCTTCCAGGCTGTTATCAAAGCTGGTCAGTATGCTTACCGTGACCGTCGTCAGCGTAAGCGTCAGTTCCGTCAGCTGTGGATCGCGCGTATCAACGCAGCGGCTCGTCAGAACGGCATGTCTTACAGCCGTTTCATCAATGGTCTGAAAAAAGCAGCCATTGAGATCGACCGTAAGATCCTGGCCGATATCGCCGTATTCGACAAAGTGGCCTTCACTGCACTGGTCGAAAAAGCGAAATCAGCTCTGGCGTAAGTCAGATGAAAAAGGGAGCTTGCTCCCTTTTTTATTGCCTGTAAGCTGCGCAAAAGATTGACATTTTCGTCTCCGCGCATTTCAATAGTGCCCTCGTAAAGCATGACAAGGTAACTGCAAGCATGAATGCTGCTATTTTCCGTTTCTTTTTTTACTTTAGCGCCTGACATCCGGGGGCTTTTGCGCATAAGAAAAGAAACGAAAAATCGCGCTAAAAGCCTCCCTCGTGGAGGCTTTTTTGTTTCTGGCGTTAGCATACTGGACCGGCAGGTCCCAACAAGAACTGACCAGCCTGACTGGAAAAAGAGGAAATTATGTCCCAACTCGCAGAACTGGTGGCCAGCGCCACGGCGGCTATCGACGGGGCGACAGATATCGCCGCCCTTGACGCGGTGCGCGTCGAATATCTCGGTAAGAAAGGGCATCTGACATTACAGATGACCACCTTACGCGAGTTGCCTGCTGAAGAGCGCCCTGCAGCCGGTGCGGTAATCAACGAAGCGAAACAGCAGGTCACCGACCGCCTGAACGCGCGTAAAGAGGCGCTGGAATCGGCGGCGCTGAATGCGCGTCTGGCGGAAGAGACCATCGATGTGTCACTGCCGGGTCGCCGTATTGAAAATGGCGGCCTGCATCCGGTCACCCGCACGATGGATCGCATTGAGACCTTCTTCGGTGAGTTAGGCTTTGCTGTCGTCACCGGGCCGGAAATTGAAGATGATTATCATAACTTTGATGCACTCAATATTCCTGCTCACCACCCGGCGCGTGCCGATCACGATACCTTCTGGTTTGACGCCACCCGTCTGCTGCGTACCCAGACTTCCGGCGTGCAGATCCGTACCATGCAGGCTCAGCAGCCGCCGATTCGTATCATCGCGCCAGGCCGCGTCTACCGTAACGATTACGATCAGACCCACACGCCGATGTTCCATCAGATGGAAGGGCTGATCGTGGATAAAAACATCAGCTTTACCAATCTCAAAGGCACGCTGCACGATTTCCTCAACAACTTCTTCGAAGAAGATTTGCAGATTCGTTTCCGTCCGTCCTACTTCCCGTTTACTGAGCCTTCAGCAGAAGTGGACGTCATGGGTAAAAACGGCAAGTGGCTGGAAGTGCTGGGCTGCGGCATGGTGCACCCTAATGTGCTGCGCAATGTCGGCATTGACCCGGAAGTTTACTCCGGTTTCGCCTTTGGTATGGGCATGGAGCGTCTGACCATGTTGCGCTATGGCGTGACCGATCTGCGCGCATTCTTCGAAAACGATTTACGTTTCCTCAAACAATTTAAGTAAGGGCAGGTTATCCAATGAAATTCAGTGAACTCTGGTTACGCGAATGGGTAAATCCAGCCCTGGACAGCGCCGCGCTGTCTGAACAAATCACCATGGCCGGTCTGGAAGTGGATGGCGTTGAGGCCGTCGCCGGTGCGTTCCACGGTGTCGTGGTTGGCGAAGTGGTGGAGTGCGGTCAGCACCCGAATGCTGACAAACTGCGGGTGACCAAAATTAATGTGGGCGGTGACCGTCTGCTGGATATCGTCTGCGGCGCGCCGAACTGCCGTCAGGGACTGAAAGTCGCCGTCGCCACCGTAGGTGCCGTGCTGCCGGGTGATTTCAAAATCAAAGCGGCCAAACTGCGCGGTGAGCCGTCAGAAGGGATGCTCTGCTCTTTCTCCGAGCTGGGAATCAGTGACGACCACAACGGCATTATTGAACTGCCTGCCGATGCGCCCGTGGGCACCGACATCCGCGCCTGGCTTCAGCTGGATGACAACACTATTGAAATCAGCGTCACGCCTAACCGCGCGGACTGTCTGGGCCTGATCGGTATCGCGCGTGATGTGGCGGTGCTGAACGGTCTGCCGCTGAACAAGCCAGAGATTCAGCCGGTCGCTGCCACGCTGAGTGACACCTTCCCGATTCAGGTTGATGCGGTGGAGGCCTGTCCGCGCTACCTGGGTCGCGTGGTGAAAGGCATCAACGTTGGTGCGGCCACGCCATTGTGGATGAAAGAGAAGCTGCGTCGCTGTGGTATCCGCTCAATCGATCCGGTGGTGGATATCACCAACTATGTGCTGCTGGAACTGGGTCAGCCGATGCACGCCTTCGACCTCGATCGCCTTAACGGCGGCATCGTGGTGCGCATGGCGAAAGAGGGCGAAAAGCTGACGCTGCTGGATGGCACTGAAGCCAGCCTGCAGGCAGACACGCTGGTCATCGCCGATCACCAGCAGGCGCTGGCGATGGCGGGTATCTTCGGTGGCGAACATTCGGGCGTGAACAGCGAAACGCAGAACATTCTGTTTGAGTGCGCCTGGTTTGACCCGCTGGCGATCACCGGCCGCGCCCGTCGTCACGGTCTGCACACCGACGCGTCACATCGTTATGAGCGAGGCGTTGATCCGGCGCTGCAACATATCGCGCTGGAGCGTGCAACCGCGCTGCTGCTCTCCATCTGCGGGGGTGAAGCCGGCCCGATCATCGATCAGACGCATCAGGCCGCCTTGCCGGTTCCGGCGACGATCACCCTGCGCCGGGAAAAACTGGATCGCCTGATTGGTCATGTCATCGCCGATGAGCAGGTTACCGATATTCTGACCCGCCTCGGCTGCGACGTCACGACAGGCGAAGGTGAGTGGCAGGCGATCGCCCCGAGCTGGCGCTTCGACATGGCGATTGAGGAAGATCTGGTTGAAGAAGTGGCCCGCGTTTACGGCTACAACAACATCCCGAACGTGCCGGTGCAGGCGGGGCTGGTCATGACTCAGCATCGCGAAGCGAACCTGTCGCTGAAACGCGTGAAAAACCTGCTGGTGGACAAGGGATATCAGGAAGCGATTACCTACAGCTTCGTTGATCCAAAGGTTCAGCAGCTGCTGCATCCGGGTGAAGAGGCGCTGCTGCTGCCAAGCCCGATCTCCAGCGAGATGTCGACCATGCGTCTCTCCCTGTGGACCGGCCTGCTCAGCGCAGTCGTCTACAACCAGAACCGTCAGCAGAGTCGCGTACGTCTGTTTGAGAGCGGCTTACGCTTTGTGCCCGACACGCAGGCAGATTTAGGCATCCGTCAGGATCTTATGCTGGCCGGTGTTATCAGCGGAAACCGTGTTGAAGAGCACTGGGATCTGGCGCGCCAGGCAGTTGACTTCTATGATTTAAAAGGCGATTTAGAGTCCCTGCTCGATTTAACCGGCAAACTGGATGCGATCAGCTTCCGGGCTGAAGCCAATCCGGCGTTGCATCCGGGACAGAGCGCGGCGATTTATTTGCACGATGAACGAATCGGATTTATCGGAGTCGTTCATCCTGAGCTGGAACGTAAGCTGGATCTCAACGGCCGCACCTTAGTCTTTGAACTGCTTTGGAATAAGGTCGCAGACCGCGTCCTGCCTGACGCGCGCGAGATTTCTCGCTTCCCGGCTAACCGTCGTGATATTGCTGTTGTAGTGGCTGAAAACGTCCCTGCAGCAGATATCATCGCGGAGTGTAAGAAAGTTGGCGTAAATCAGGTAGTTGGCGTAAACTTGTTTGACGTGTACCGCGGTAAGGGCGTTTCTGAGGGCTTCAAGAGCCTCGCAATCAGCCTGATTTTGCAGGATACCAGCCGGACACTCGAAGAAGAGGAGATTGCCGCGACCGTTGGCAAATGTGTTGCGGCATTAAAAGAGCGATTCCAGGCAACCTTGAGGGATTGAACCTATGGCGCTTACAAAAGCTGAGATGTCAGAGTACCTGTTTGAGAAACTCGGGCTGAGCAAACGCGATGCCAAAGAGTTAGTAGAGCTGTTTTTCGAAGAGGTACGTCGCGCTTTGGAAAATGGAGAACAGGTAAAACTGTCTGGGTTTGGCAATTTTGACCTGCGTGACAAAAACCAGCGTCCTGGCAGAAACCCGAAAACGGGGGAAGATATTCCGATCACCGCGCGTCGCGTAGTGACATTCCGCCCGGGACAGAAGCTGAAAAGCCGCGTAGAGAACGCTACACCCAAAGAGACTGACTGAATTTCAGCGTTTCAAAAAGGCCGCGCAAGCGGCCTTTTTTCATGGTCTCACCCGCCGGTAACTGCGCTGGCGCGCCCGTTTGCCAGCAGGGCGCACACCGCCTCAACCACCTTTCTTTTTTCTGCAATCCCACTACAATCAAATCTCTGTTTTCTCAGCAAATCCAGCCTATGTCTCTGCTTGACCCGCTCGCGCTTCAGGCCGACCAGCGCGGCCAGAAATGGCTTATTACTTTAGCTCTTATGCTGCTTGCGCTGCTCTGTGGCAGCCTGTGTGCCGGTGACAGCTGGATCGCGCCCTCAGACTGGTTTACGGAGAGCGGCCAGCTCTTTGTCTGGCAGCTGCGGCTGCCGCGCAGTCTGGCGGTGATGCTGGTCGGTGCATCCCTGGCGATGTGCGGCGTCGTGATGCAGGCGCTGTTTACCAATCCGCTGGCCGAGCCTGGCCTGCTGGGCGTCTCAAACGGAGCGGGCATCGGTCTGGTGCTGGGCGTACTGCTGGGCAGCGGCTCGCTGTGGAGCCTCGGCCTGGCCGCGATGGCCGGGGCACTCATGATTACGCTGATCCTGCTCTGTTTCGCGCACCGTCAGCTCTCGGTGACCCGGCTGTTACTCACGGGCGTGGCGCTGGGGATTATCTGCAGTGCCATCATGACCTGGGCCGTTTACTTCAGCACCAGCCTCGACCTGCGTCAGCTGATGTACTGGATGATGGGCGGCTTCAGCGGCATTGACTGGCGCTATGGCGGCATGATGCTGGCGCTGCTGCCGGTGATGCTGGCCCTGAATGCGACGGGACCCATACTGAATCTGCTGGCGCTGGGGGAGATCTCCGCTCGTCAGCTCGGTCTCTCCCTTTTCTACTGGCGCAATCTGCTGGTGCTGGCGATGGGCTGGCTGGTCGGTATCAGCGTTGCCATGGCCGGTGCCATTGGTTTTGTCGGGCTGGTGATCCCGCACCTGCTGCGGCTGAGCGGCATCAGCGATCACCGTTATCTGCTGCCCGCCTCTGCGCTGGCTGGGGCAGGCGTGCTGTTAGCGGCCGATATTGTCGCGCGTCTGGCGCTGACATCGGCCGAATTACCGATAGGCGTGGTCACGGCGACACTCGGCGCGCCGCTGTTTATTCTTTTACTGGTAAAATCTTCGCGCTAGCTTTCGGCTGGCTACTCTGCATTCACAACAGGAATTCAGCATGAACATTTATGACACTGAACTGGTTACGCTTGATGGTGAAAAAACCACGCTCTCTGCGTGGCAGGGCAAGGTACTGCTGGTGGTAAACGTCGCCTCGAAATGTGGCCTCACCCCGCAGTATGAGGAGCTGGAGAATCTGCAGAAGGCCTGGCAGGATCACGGCTTCAGCGTGCTGGGTTTTCCCTGCAACCAGTTTCTGGAGCAGGAGCCTGGCAGCAGCGACGAGATCAAAACTTTCTGCAGCACCACCTATGGCGTGACATTTCCGATGTTTGCCAAAACCGACGTTAACGGGGAAGGGCGTCATCCGCTCTATGCTCAGCTGATCGCGGCCTGTCCTGACGCCGTTCGTCCCGAAGGCAGCGGTTTTTACGAGCGTCAGGTGAGCAAAGGGCGCGGACCGAAAGCGCCGGGCGACATCCTGTGGAACTTTGAAAAATTCGTTATTGGCCGGGACGGTCGCGTTGTCCAGCGGTTCGCGCCTGATATGACGCCGGAAGATCCCATTATTCTGGAAACCATTAAGCAGGCTCTGGCGAAATAGATGCTGCTGCGCCTGCAACAGGTGGCGCTCGCCGGGCGGCTGTGCTCACTGAACGGTGAGCTTGCCGCCGGTCAGTTGCTGCATGTCGCCGGTCCGAACGGCGCGGGAAAAAGCACGTTGCTCAGCGTTGTTGCCGGACTGCAGGCCGCGTCCGGCAGGATCGTGCTGGATAACCGTCCGCTGTCCGGGTGGAGCGGCCCGGCGCTGGCCCGGGCTCGCGGCTGGCTTCCCCAGCAGCAGGCCCCCCTGAGTCAGATGCCGGTCTGGCACTATTTACGGCTGCATCTGAAACAGAGGGGGGTGCAGGATGAAGATCGGCTCAGCACGCTGCTGCAGCAGCTTCAGCTGCAGGATAAACTCGCCCACTCACTGACCCGGCTCTCCGGCGGGGAGTGGCAGCGTGTCCGCCTGGCGGCGGTCTGCCTGCAAATTGATCCGCGCATCAATCCAGACGGACGGCTGCTGATTCTGGATGAGCCCATGACCGCGCTGGATATCGCCCAGCAGAAAGCGGTGGACGATCTGATCGCCGGACTCTGTGCGGCGGGCATCAGCGTGATCGTCAGCAGTCACGATCTTAACCACACGCTGCAACAGGCGAATCAGGTCTGGCTGATGGAGAGGGGACAGGTCATTGCGCAGGGCGAACCGGCCGCGGTTCTGACGCCGCAGCGGCTGACACCGCTTTATGGCATCGCCTTCCGGCAGATTGAGCTTGAAGGACGCAGGCTGCTGACCGTCCTGCCCTGACACTTGCTACCCGGCGGGCTTTACCGCTACATTAAACCGGTTGCAACTTCTGATAAGGACATTTGGCGATGCGCCTGGGTTTGCTGATTTTGGTTCTGCTGCTGACGGGATGCAGTCATCACGCCCCGCCGATTAATGGTCGTCTCTCCGACTCGATTACCGTGATTGCAGAGCTGAACGACCAGCTCGGTCACTGGCACGGCACGCCCTATCGCTATGGCGGCATGAGCCGCAACGGTGTCGACTGCTCTGGCTTTGTCTATCTGACTTTCCGCGACCGCTTTGCGCTGCAACTGCCGCGCACCACCTCAGCACAGAGTGATATCGGCACCCGTATCAGTAAAGATGAACTGCTGCCCGGCGACCTGGTCTTCTTTAAAACCGGTCGCGGGGAGAATGGCCTGCATGTCGGTATCTACGACAGTGATAATGCCTTTATTCATGCTTCCACCAGCCAGGGGGTGATCCGCTCCTCGCTGGACAACGTCTACTGGCGCAAAGTCTTCTGGCAGGCTCGCCGTATTTAACCGGAGAGTCTGAAATAAGACTTAAGTCCAATTTAAAATAGAGAAAAAACAGCCGTTAAAAGTTTTATTTTAAATGACAGTTTTTGAGCGGGGATTTTATTAGGCATAATAAATGCTGGTTTAATTCCGCTAATAAGCGCAGTTTTGTCGTCACTATTTGGCTTAAGCGTCATCGCAGGCTGGCAAACGGTGGTGGAAGGGCAAAGAAGGTCGTCTCTTCAATGATTTGGCGCTATTGCCTGAGCCTGACCATTACTATACGATATCAACATCGCCGCATATTCTGGCATTAAAATGAAAATTCATCTTTCGGCCGACTATCAGTCGGAAATCTGGTTTTATCCTGTCTGTGATGCTGACGGACGGCTGGCTGCTGTTGAGCTGGTTACGCAGTTTGTGCATGAAAGTGCGCCGATCACACTGCCTCAGGATCTGCTGCTGCCGCAGCTCGATGAGTCGCAGCAGTTACGCCTGCTGCAAAGTCAGATTAGCCTGCTGGAGCAGAACCGTGCGTTATTCGAGTCGCATGACGTCTCCGCATTTATCCGTATTGATGAAGGAATGGCCCGGACGCTGCTGGCCAGCGAATTAGTGATGCGCAAAATAAAGCAGCTGCCCTTCATTCTGCTGAATATCACTGAAACGTTTCCGCAGCTGAAGCTCGGAAAAAATAATCCGCTGCTGGCGAGCCTGCATGATGAGTTTAATTTAGCGCTTTCCCATTTTGGGGCTGGCAAAACACCCTCGAATGCGGTCTACGATAATTTATTCAGCTGGATCTGTCTGGATAAAGAGTTTATTCACTCCCTGGCAAAGCGCGCGTCGTTTGTGCCGTTCATGCAGAGCATTATCGATAATTTCCGCACCCATTGTGACCGGCTGATTATTTGCGGCATCGACGATGATCGGCTGCTGGATAAAGTGAGCCAGCTCAGTGGGGTCGATTTTCAGGGCGCACTGTTCCCGGTGGTCAAATCTGACGCGTTGCGTTCCCTGATCCGCGCCGACAGTCGCCGACCCTCTTCTCAGCATCCTGGCTGATGGAACCTGTTTAATCCCCGATATCAGCGTTACACTGAAGGTTTTGGCAAACCGACGTCTCGCTGAGCATCGCATGGGAGAAACAATGTCCTCAGGCAAGCTATCTTTTGACAATACCTGGTTCCGGGAGCTTACCGGAGGCTATACCGCGCTTAACCCTACGCCGCTGGCAGGCGGACGCCTGCTCTATCATAACGCCCCGCTGGCCGCCTCAATGGGGCTGGATAGCGCACTCTTCGCCGGTAACGGGCACGACATCTGGCACGGCGCGGCTCTGCTGCCCGGCATGCAGCCACTGGCCCAGGTGTACAGTGGCCATCAGTTTGGCGTCTGGGCCGGTCAGCTGGGCGACGGGCGGGGCATCCTGCTGGGAGAACAGCGCACAGAGGATGGCCAGAAACTTGACTGGCACCTTAAGGGCGCGGGCCTGACCCCGTATTCCCGCATGGGGGATGGGCGGGCGGTGATCCGTTCCAGCGTTCGCGAGTTCCTGGCCTCTGAAGCATTGCACCATCTGGGGATCCCCACCACGCGCGCCCTGACCCTGTCGATTGGCGATGAGCCGGTTTACCGTGAAACGGCGGAGCGTGGTGCAATGCTGATGCGCATTTCACCCAGCCATCTGCGCTTTGGTCATTTCGAGCATTTCTTTTACAGCCAGCAGCAGGAGAAAGTGCAGCAGCTGGCCGACTACGCCATCCGCCATCACTGGCCGCATCTGGTGGAGGAGGCGGATCGCTATCAGCGATGGTTTACCGACGTTGTGGTGCGCACTGCCCGGCTGATTGCGCTGTGGCAGAGCGTGGGCTTCGCGCATGGCGTGATGAACACGGACAACATGTCGATTCTGGGCCTGACCATCGACTACGGCCCCTATGGTTTTCTGGATGATTATCAGCCTGACTTCATCTGCAACCACAGCGACTATCAGGGGCGCTACAGTTTTGAAAATCAGCCAATGATTGGCATGTGGAACCTTAACCGCCTGGCCCATGCGCTGTCAGGGCTGCTGACGACTGAACAACTGCGCTCGGCACTCAGCGCTTATGAACCTGAACTGATGCGGGTGTGGGGAGAGCGGATGCGGGCTAAACTCGGTTTACTGACCCAGCAGAGCAGCGACAATCAGATCCTGACCGACCTGCTGGCGCTGATGACGCAGGAGCACAGCGATTACACCCTGACGTTCCGGCAACTGAGTGAGACGCAACAGGCGGAAAGCCGCTCACCGCTGCGGGATGAGTTCATAGATCGTGAGGCCTTTGACCGCTGGTATCAGCACTACCGCAGCCGCCTGATGGATGAACAGGTCAGCGATGCGGAGCGTCAGGCGGTGATGAAGGCGGCAAACCCGGCGGTGATCCTCAGAAATTATCTGGCACAGCAGGCGATTGAAGAGGCTGAGCAGGGAGAGCAGGGGGCGCTGGCGCGTCTGCACCAGGCGCTGCAGCAACCCTTTAGTGATGAAACCGCCGCCGACTATCGTCAGCGGCCACCAGACTGGGGTAAAACGCTTGAGGTGAGCTGCTCCAGCTGACAGAGACTCAGAGGCGGTGAGAAACCGCCTCGGCCAGCAGGGCGAGAACAGCTTCGCTATCCTCCCAGCCGAGGCAGGGATCGGTAATCGACTGGCCGTAAACCAGGGGCTCACCACTCACCACCTTCTGATTGCCCTCCTGCAGGAAACTTTCAATCATGACGCCCGCCACGGCACGAGAGCCTGCTTTGATCTGCTCCGCGACATCTGCGGCCACATCCTTCTGGCGACGGTGCTGCTTCAGGCAGTTTCCGTGACTGAAATCGATGACCAGCTGCTCTGGCAGATTAAAGGCTGACAGACTCTCAGCCGCCGCCGCGACGTCACTGGCATGATAGTTGGGCTGTTTACCGCCACGCAGAATTACATGACCATGCGGATTGCCGCTGGTCTGATAAATGGTCATCTGGCCCAGCTTATCCGGCGAGAGGAACATATGGCTGGCGCGCGCGGCACGAATCGCATCCACGGCAATCTGGACGTTGCCATCGGTGCCGTTTTTAAAGCCGACCGGGCAGGAGAGGGCGGAGGCCATTTCGCGGTGAATCTGGCTTTCGGTGGTGCGAGCGCCAATCGCGCCCCAGCTGATCAGGTCGGCAATAAACTGGCCGATCACCATATCCAGAAATTCGGTGGCGGTAGGCAGGCCCAGGGCGTTGATGTCGATCAGCAGCTTGCGGGCAATAGAGATGCCACGGTTCACATCATAACGACCATCCAGATCCGGATCGGAAATTAATCCTTTCCAGCCCACCACGGTGCGCGGCTTTTCAAAGTAAGCGCGCATAACAATCTCCAGTCGGTCGGCATAGCGACTGCGAAGCGCATTCAGGCGCTCAGCATACTCCAGCGCCGCTCGGGGATCGTGCAGCGAGCAGGGGCCGATCACCACCAGCAGGCGGGGATCTTCACCGGTCAGAATACGGGCAATACGTTTGCGGGCTGCGGTGACATTATCGGCAATCGCCGCAGAGACAGGGTGCTCAGCCGCCAGGCTGGCAGGCGTAATCAGATTACCAATGCGCGCGGTACGCAGTTCGTCAGTTTTATTCATGAGTTTCTCGAGAACGGTTCTTCGCAGCGGTGAAATACCGGGAAGTGATGGTGGTCACAATAAACCATCAGGGTGCGAATTCAACCCGGAATTTGATAATGAAATCAGAACCGACGGCAGCAACGCTTTACATCGTCGGCCCGCTCCCGCTTCCTAGTACATGCGGCGTGTCAGACCCATGATGTCGAGAATTTTTGTGGCTATCTCCTCCACCGAGTAGTTGGTGCTGTTCAGATAACGGATCTGGTGGGTGCGGAACAGGGCCTCCACTTCGCCCACTTCCAGCCGGCACTGGCGCATTGAGGCGTAACGGGTATTTTCCGCCCGCTCCTGGCGGATGGCCGCCAGCCGTTCCGGATCGATGGTCAGCCCGAACAGCTTGTTCTGATGCGCGCGCAGGGCGGGCGGCAGCTTAAGGTTGTCCATGTCGTCAGCAATGAACGGATAGTTGGCAGCACGGATACCAAACTGCATTGCCAGATAGAGGCTGGTGGGCGTCTTGCCGCAGCGTGAGACGCCGACGAGGATCACCTGCGCATCCTCCAGCCCGCGCAGCGAGATGCCGTCATCATGGGCCAGGGCGTAATCGATCGCCGCGATGCGGGCATCATATTTCCCCAGATTACTGGCATCCAGACCGTGGGTGCGGTGAGCCACTGGCGCAGGCGCTAAACCCAGCTCCTGCTGCAGCGGGGCGACCAGCGCCTGTACGATGTCCTGACAGAAGCCCTCGCTCTGCACGATGATGTCGCGCACTTCCGGTGTGACTATCGAGAAAAAGACCAGCGGCCGGACGCCGCTCTGCTGATACAGCGCGTTGATCTGAGCTTTAACCGCCAGCGCCCGCTGGACGTTTTCAACAAATGGCAGCGTCAGGCTGGTGATATTGACCGGGAACTGCGACAACACCGCATGGCCCAGCACTTCAGCCGTGATGGCGGTACCATCGGAAATATAGAAAACGCTTCTGTCAGTTGTCATAACCGCTTCTGTCCTGAACAAGAGTGAGTTATCAGCATGCGTCATGCGGCGAAAAAAATCATGCCGGATGTTCATTTCTGGAATCGCTATCCGGGTTATTTATCCGGAGATTCAAGGCACTGGCTACAAAGCGAACGCGGTGATTTTGCTGTTTTAACCGTCTGAGGGGCGGTTTTCTGGCAGCGTCTGCGCGGATTTGTTGCGCAACAAAAAACAGTGCCCTCAGAGGTGAAAATTTAATTTATGATGAAATATCAGTTATTTATATTAAAATGGGGATTTTGCGCAACGGCAAAATGAAACGCTCACAATTCCGAAACTGCTTCTGAAATTCTGCTTTAACGATTCAACAGATCGTGATTGCTTAAGTGATATGCCAGGCTGAGGACAGATGACTCCCTGTCCCCATTCATTGAAAAGGATACGCTTAATGGCCAGTAATGACGCACAGCCACTTGTGCTCTGGTATAACCAGCTTGGCATGCATGATGTTGATCGGGTGGGCGGCAAAAATGCCTCTCTGGGTGAAATGATCACGAATCTCTCGTCGCTGGGTGTCTCCGTGCCCAACGGATTTGCGACGACCTCATACGCCTTTAACCTCTTCCTGGATCAAAGCGGGCTGAACCAGCGTATCTATGCGCTGCTGGATGAAACCGACATTGATGATGTCGAAGCGCTGGCCAAAGCGGGTAAACAGATTCGTCAGTGGGTGGTTGAGACCCCCTTCCTGCCGGAACTGGAGTCCGCCATTCTGGACGCCTACGAGCAGCTTTCTGCCGATGATCATGACGCCTCGTTTGCCGTCCGCTCCTCAGCAACCGCAGAGGATATGCCCGATGCCTCTTTTGCCGGTCAGCAGGAGACCTTTCTGAATGTGCAAGGTATTGACGCCGTCATGGTGGCGGTGAAGCACGTCTTCGCCTCGCTGTTTAACGACCGTGCTATCTCCTACCGCGTCCACCAGGGCTACGATCATCGCGGTGTGGCGCTCTCTGCCGGCATTCAGCGCATGGTACGCTCGGATCTGGCCGCGTCTGGCGTGATGTTTACCATTGATACCGAATCCGGCTTTGATCAGGTGGTGTTTATCACGGCGGCACTGGGGCTGGGTGAAATGGTGGTGCAGGGTGCGGTTAACCCGGATGAGTTCTATGTCCACAAACCGACTCTGGCAGCCGATCGTCCCGCTATCGTGCGCCGCAACATGGGGTCGAAAAAGGTTCGCATGGTCTACGCCGACTCTCAGGCCCACGGTGAGCAGGTGCGGATTGAAGATGTGCCCGAAGCCGAACGCGATCGTTTCTGCCTGAACGATGAAGAGGTGCAGGCGCTGGCGAAGCAGGCCGTGCTGATCGAACAGCACTATCAGCGCCCGATGGATATTGAGTGGGCCAAAGATGGTCACACCGGCAAACTGTTCATCGTTCAGGCTCGTCCTGAAACCGTGCGTTCAAACGGTCAGGTGATGGAGCGCTACACCCTGCAGGCGCAGGGCAGCGTGGTAGTGGAAGGCCGTGCTATCGGTCATCGTATCGGCGCCGGTACGGTGAAGGTCATCCACGATATCAGCGAAATGAACCGGATTGAGAAAGGGGATGTGCTGGTGACGGACATGACCGACCCGGACTGGGAACCGATCATGAAGAAGGCATCCGCTATCGTCACTAACCGGGGCGGACGAACCTGCCATGCGGCGATCATCGCGCGTGAGCTGGGCATTCCGGCCGTGGTGGGCTGTGGTGACGCCACCGATCGGCTGAAAGAGGGGCACAACGTTACCGTCTCCTGCGCCGAAGGCGATACCGGCTATGTCTATGATGACCTGCTGGACTTCGATATCACCAGCTCTCAGGTTGACTCACTGCCTGAACTGCCGCTGAAAATCATGATGAACGTGGGCAATCCCGACCGTGCCTTCGATTTTGCCTGTCTGCCGAATGAAGGTGTCGGCCTGGCGCGGCTGGAGTTCATCATCAACCGCATGATTGGCGTGCATCCGAAAGCGCTGCTGGAGTTCGACCAGCAGACCCCGGAACTGCAGCAGCAGATTCGTAAAATGACCAAAGGATTTGATAATCCGGTGGAGTTCTACATCGCCCGCCTGACCGAGGGAATTGCTACCCTTGGCGCGGCATTCGCACCGAAACGCGTAATTGTCCGACTTTCCGACTTTAAAACTAACGAATATGCCAACCTTGTGGGCGGCGAACGTTATGAGCCGGAAGAGGAAAACCCGATGCTCGGTTTCCGGGGCGCAGGTCGCTATGTGGCCGATAGCTTCCGGGACTGCTTTGCGCTGGAGTGTGAAGCGGTAAAACGTGTCCGCAATGAGATGGGCCTGACCAACGTTGAAATCATGGTTCCGTTCGTGCGCACGGTGGACCAGGCGCAGGCGGTGGTGGAGGAGCTGGCGCGTCAGGGGCTGAAGCGCGGTGAGAACGGGCTGAAGATCATCATGATGTGCGAGATCCCATCGAATGCCCTGCTGGCGGAGCAGTTCCTGGCGCACTTTGATGGCTTCTCTATCGGCTCTAACGACATGACGCAGCTGACGCTGGGACTGGATCGCGATTCAGGCGTGGTTTCTGCGCTGTTTGATGAGCGAAACGAGGCGGTGAAGGCACTGCTGTCGATGGCGATCAGGGCCGCGAAAAAGCAGGGGAAATATGTGGGCATCTGCGGTCAGGGACCGTCCGATCACCAGGATTTCGCCGCCTGGCTGATGGAAGAGGGCATTGACAGTCTGTCGCTCAACCCGGACACCGTCGTGGAAACCTGGGTGAGTCTGGCGCAGTTAAAGAAAACGGCCTGACGGCCTCACCGCTGCTGTTGTCAAACCTTCAGGCCCGCATTGCGGGCCTTTTTCTTTTTATTGCTGGTCAGATTCAGGCAAAAAAAAAGCCCATCACAGGGGATGGGCAAAGACTACACACAGCAATTCTTTACTCTACTCAGGGGAATAAGGTTGTTTAGAAATCAGTAAGTTGATTTCGAACATAGGAAACATGTTATTCATATGGCTGGCTGGCGTCTTTAAGAATCCTCTTATTAGTTTAAAGCCGATAATCTTTTGCCCCCTAAACTCCCCCATTTGGCTTAAGAAACAGTGCAGAAAATAATCTTTTTTAGCCGAAAAAGGTCTGTTTTGGGCCGGGAATGGCTTTTTTCTTAAAAATCGCTAATGGAAAGGGAAATTTATCCGATTGGCAGGGGGGTGTGCGGTTAATCATCATTAACCGCACTAATCAATCGTTAAACAGGCTGTCGGGAGAACCTGTTACCGTTCCGTATCACACAGCGGGCGGGGTGCCATCGTGATCGGCAAGGGCTTCCGCCACCGCCTGCGGATCGTTATCCGGGGCCGGCGCTTCATGCACCCAGACGGAAACGAGACGATAAGAGACCGCCAGCACCACCGGTCCGATAAAAAGACCAATCATGCCAAACGCAAACAGACCACCAATAACACCAGAGAGGATCAGGATCATCGGCAGATCGGCACCCATACGAATTAACATCGGACGCAGGACGTTGTCCATCGTACCCACCACACAACTCCAGACCAGCAGCACGGTTCCCCAGGTGGTGTCGCCGCTCCAGTAGAGATAGATGATGGCCGGAACCAGCACCAGCAGCGGGCCGAGCTGGACCAGACAGCAGAGGATCATCAGCACCGTTAAGAGCGTGGCGTAGGGAATACCGGAGATAGCCAGACCGATACCGCCGAGCACGCCCTGCACCAGCGCCGTGACTACCACGCCCAGCGCCACGGCACGAATGGATTGCGCCGCCAGAAGCACGGCGGCATCCCCGCGGCGTCCGGCCATACGAAAGGCAAAGTGGCGAATGCCCTGAGCGGCCTGCTCACCGCGCCAGTAAAGCAGCACGCTGAAAAGTAACATCACGCCCAGATGGATCATAAAGCGCCCGAAATGACCGGCCTGAGCGACAAAAAAGCCGGTGGTACGCCCGATATAGGGCTGTATCTTGGCCATGATCCCGGCCCCGCCGCTCGCCACCAGGGTGTCATAACTGACATAAAGCTTTTTGCCGACCATCGGGATCTCTTTGAGCCACACCAGCTTCGGCATCGTGTGCCCCTGCGTGACCCACGCAATGACCGGTGCGCTGTTATCAATCAGGCTGCTGACCAGCAGGGCGATAGGGATGATAAACAGCAACAAAAGCAGCAGGGTCATCACGATCACAGCCAGCGAACGGCGTCCCCACAGCAGTCGCTGAAATTTCAGCATCAGCGGCCATGTAGCAATGACCACCATGCTGGCCCAGGCGAAGCCCAGAATAAACGGCTGCACCACCCACAGGCAGGCGACAATCAGCAGCAGAATGAACATCAGGGTAAAGAGAATCTGCGGTAAATCCATATCCCGGTACTGGCTTTTCATCATTGACTCATAACCTCGTCTTAATCCTTCATTTTCCGGCATAGCGATGCCGGTTTTCATCATGATCTATTTACTGAGGATTAAACAGCGTTACAGAGAAAGGTTTTGGCTTTTCTGAAAAAACGGCAGACGCAGAAAAAATATGTTAAAACGGGAAATCGCTAACGCATAAACGCAAACGTTTACAACACCTTCGGTCAGACAATCATGATCCCACAGATTTCGCAGGCACCGGGCCTCGTTCAACTGGTGCTGACGTTCCTTGAGTCGCTGAAAGAGCAGGGTTTTACCGGCGACATGGCCACCAGCTATGCCGATCGTCTCTCACTCTCTACCGATAACAGCATCTATCAGTTGCTGCCTGACGCGGCGCTGTTTCCGCGCTCCACCGCGGATGTGGCGCTGCTCGCCCGCGTGGCGGGAGAGGCCCGCTTTGCCAGCCTGGTGTTTACACCGCGCGGCGGCGGCACCGGTACAAACGGGCAGTCGCTGAATCAGGGGATTGTGGTCGACATGTCGCGCTATATGAACCGCATTCTGGAGATCAATACGGAAGAGCGGTGGGTGCGGGTGGAAGCGGGCGTGATCAAAGATCAGCTCAATGCCTGGCTGAAGCCTTTCGGCTTTTTCTTCTCCCCGGAGTTGTCCACCAGTAACCGGGCGACGCTGGGCGGTATGATCAACACCGATGCCTCGGGGCAGGGATCGCTGGTGTATGGCAAGACCTCGGATCATGTGCTGGGCCTGCGCGCCGTGCTGCTGGGCGGCGATATCCTGGATACGCGGCCGATGGCCACCGCGCTGGCGGAAACGCTGGCGCAGACGGCAACACCCGAAGGGCGGCTCTATCAGCAGGTTCTGACCCGCTGCCGTGAACACCGGGCGCTGATTCTGGAAAAGTTTCCAAAGCTGAATCGGTTCCTGACCGGTTATGACCTGCGCCATGTCTTCAGCGATGACATGCAGACCTTTGACATGACGCGGCTGCTCTGTGGCGCGGAAGGGACGCTGGCGTTTGTCACCGAAGCCCGGCTTGATATCACCCCGCTGCCAAAAGTGCGGCGGCTGGTAAACATCAAATATGACTCCTTTGACTCTGCGCTGCGCAATGCACCCTTTATGGTAGAAGCCCAGGCGCTGTCGGTTGAAACCGTGGACTCCAAGGTGCTCAATCTGGCCCGTGAAGATATCGTCTGGCACTCGGTGCGTGAACTGATCGCCGACGTGCCCGATAAAGAGATGCAGGGGCTGAACATCGTTGAGTTTGCCGGCGACAACGCCGCACTGATCGACCAGCAGATTGAACGGCTCAGTGCCCGCCTCGATGCGCTGATGGCGCAGCAGCAGGGCGGTGTGATTGGCTATCAGTTCTGTAACGACCTGGAGGGCATCGAACGCATCTATAACATGCGTAAAAAGGCCGTCGGACTGCTGGGCAACGCCAGAGGGCGGGCAAAACCGATCCCCTTTGTGGAAGACACGGCTGTGCCGCCCGAGAAGCTGGCGGACTACATTGTCGAGTTTCGCGCGCTGCTCGACAGCCACGGTCTGAGTTACGGCATGTTCGGACATGTTGATGCGGGCGTGCTGCACGTCCGTCCGGCGCTGGATATGTGCGATCCGCAGCAGGAGATGATGATGAAACAGATCTCCGACGAAGTGGTGGCGCTGACCGCGCGCTACGGTGGCCTGCTGTGGGGAGAGCATGGTAAAGGGTTCCGCGCCCAGTACAGTCCGGCCTTCTTCGGCGAAACGCTGTTTAACGAACTGCGCCGCATCAAAGCGGCCTTCGATCCGCTTAACCGTCTTAATCCGGGCAAGATCTGTACCCCCTTCAACCGTCATGACGAGATGATGCAGGTTGATGCGGTCAAGCGTGGCACCTGGGATCGGCAGATTCCGTTAACGGTGCGGGATGAGTGGCGCGGCGCGATGGAGTGTAATGGCAACGGGTTATGTTTTAACTTCGATGCCCGCAGCCCGATGTGTCCGTCCATGAAGATCACCCGCAACCGTATTCACTCGCCCAAAGGACGGGCGAGCCTGACGCGGGAGTGGCTGCGGCTGCTGGCCGGGCAGGGCGTCGATCCGCTGATGCTGGAGAAGCAGCTGCCGGAAAACCGTCTGTCGCTGCGCGCCCTGATCGCCCGTACCCGCAACAGCTGGCACGCCAGCAAAGGGGAGTATGACTTCTCGCATGAGGTCAAAGAGGCGATGTCAGGCTGTCTGGCCTGTAAAGCCTGCTCCACCCAGTGTCCGATCAAAATCGACGTACCTGCGTTCCGCTCACGCTTCCTGCAGCTCTACCACACCCGCTATCTGCGCCCGGCGAGCGATCATCTGGTGGCAGCGGTTGAGAGCTATGCGCCGCTGATGGCGAAGGCACCCAAAGTGTTTAACTTCTTCCTGCGCCAGCCGTGGCTGAAAGAGCTGAGCAAAACGCATATCGGCATGGTCGACCTGCCTCTGCTCTCTGCGCCCAATCTGAAGCAGCAGCTCAGCGGACATCCGGCGATGAACATGACCCTGGAGCAGCTGGAAGCGCTGACCGCCGCGGAGCGTGAGCGTTGTGTGCTGGTGGTTCAGGACCCCTTTACCAGCTTCTATGAGGCGCAGCTGGTCAGTGACTTCATCCGGCTGATTGAGAAGCTGGGCTATCGTCCGGTTCTGCTGCCATTCTCACCCAATGGTAAAGCGCAGCACGTTAAAGGCTTCCTGCAGCGCTTTGCCCGAACCGCAGCCCGGACGGCCGACTTCCTCAACCGGGTGGCAAAACTGGGCCTGCCGATGGTCGGGGTCGACCCGGCCACCGTGCTCTGCTATCGCGATGAGTATCGTCAGACGCTGGGCGACGCACGCGGCGACTTTGCTGTGTTGCTGGTGCATGAATGGCTGCAGCGGGCGCTCGCAGAGCGTGATGTACAGGCCACGGGCGGCGAGTCATGGTATCTGTTTGCGCACTGTACCGAGGTGACCGCGCTGCCCTCAGCCCCCGGTCAGTGGCAGGATATCTTCGCCCGGTTTGGTGCGAAACTGGAGAATATCAACGTCGGCTGCTGCGGCATGGCCGGAACTTACGGCCATGAGAGCAAAAACCTGGAGAACTCGCTGGGGATCTATGCGCTCTCATGGCATCCGCAGCTTCAGCGGCTGCCGCGTCAGCGCTGTCTGGCGACCGGCTACTCCTGCCGCAGTCAGGTCAAACGGGTGGAAGGTAACGGCATGCGTCATCCGCTTCAGGCTTTGTTAGCATTAATGTAAAAAAATTGTGCGCGACGTCACGGCATGGCTGGATTAGAATATCCAGCCTGCGTGACGTACGAAGTCGCTTTGCAGCGCGGAGGCTTTGTTCCACTCGCCGACGAGAGCCAGTTGATGGCAGAGGCGGGTCAGGGAGAGGCGCGCCAGCTGGTAAGCCTGAATACGGAACAGGCGGTCGCGTTCGCTGTTTCCCATCTCCTGAACCAGGCGATGATGCAGTTTTCCAATCGCATGCAGGTAACTCTGGTCGTCACCATTCAACTGGCAGATCTCTGCCATATCCTGACAGGCATCGTTGAACTGACGCAGCTGATGTATCGTGCAGTCGGCCCGATCAAGCTTTGCCTGCGCCATGTAAAAGTCGACGGTGATATCGCGGATGCTGAACTGGTATTCATCGATTTTGTGCTGGAGCCAGGCTGAGACAGAGAGCGTCATGAAACCATCCTGAATGTGAATGATAATAATTATCATATTCAACTGTTCAGGGATTGCAATGCGCGGGCAGAAAAATTTAACGATTTATCCTGCCTGTCGGTATAATCGGAAATAACAATCTGTTTACATCGCAGAAAGGCGTAACCTATCAATAAACCTTTTTATCAAAAAGGGTTATTTTAAAATGAGTGATTTATTAATAGGTTATCACTGGCTTATTAAGGCTGACGTTCTCACCACACAGTGAGCTGAAGAGGCTATGCTTAATTATTAAGCAAATAAAACAGCACAAGATGATTATCCCTGCAAAACAAGAGGTTGAAGTGATCGGTGAGATCACTACCATAGGGGGATAGCCTGAAAAGGTCCGGACTCAAGAGGTATCAATATGGCATCCGTTAATACAGACTCTTTCTCACCTGACGATTTCGTCTGGAAAGGGCTGACGCTGACTGAAACCGCAGCGCAACAAATTCTCAATCTGGCGGCTCAGGACCCTGATGTCAAGGGTCTGCGACTCAGCGTGAAACAATCCGGCTGCGCCGGGTTCGGCTACGTTATGGATTTGGTGAAAGAGCCTGTCGAAGACGATCTGCAGTTTTCATTCTACGGCGCAACGCTGTTTGTGCCGCTTCAGGCGATGCCATTCGTTGATGGCACCGAGCTGGACTATGTTCGCGAAGGCCTGAATCAGATTTTTAAATTCAATAACCCTAAAGCTCAGCACGCCTGCGGGTGCGGTGAGAGCTTTGGCGTCGAGTAAGTGAAATATGTCACGACACAGCGAAACATCTGACGATGTACAAATCTGGGAAGGCAAGCTCAACTATAAAGAGGGCTTCTTTACCCAACTGCAAACCGAAGAATTTGCCAACGGCATCAACGAAGATGTCGTGCGCGCGATTTCGGCCAAGCGTAACGAGCCAGAGTGGATGCTGGAGTTTCGTCTTAAAGCGTTTCATGCCTGGCTTGAAATGGAAGAGCCTCACTGGCTGAAAGCGCACTACGAGAAGCTCGACTATCAGGATTACAGCTACTACTCCGCGCCCTCATGCGGCAGCTGTGACGATAGCTGCGCGTCGGAGCCAGGTGCCACTCAGGCCTCAGGCAGCGCGCCCGCCAGTGAATATCTGACGCAGGAAGTGGAAAACGCCTTTAATCAGCTGGGTGTGCCGGTGCGCGAAGGCCGCGAAGTGGCGGTTGACGCGATTTTCGACTCCGTTTCAGTCGCCACCACCTATCGCGGCAAGCTGGCGGAGCAGGGCATCATCTTCTGCTCTTTTGGCGAAGCGATTCAGGAACACCCTGAGCTGGTGAAGCAGTATCTGGGCACCGTCGTGCCGGCGAATGACAACTTCTTTGCCGCGCTGAACTCCGCGGTCGCCTCAGACGGCACCTTTGTCTATATCCCGAAAGGGGTGCGCTGCCCGATGGAGCTGTCGACCTATTTCCGCATCAACGCCGCGAAAACCGGTCAGTTCGAGCGCACCATCCTGATTGCCGACGAAGACAGCTATGTCAGCTACATCGAAGGCTGTTCAGCCCCGGTGCGTGACAGCTATCAGCTGCATGCGGCCGTGGTGGAAGTGATCATCCACAAAAACGCCGAAGTGAAATACTCCACGGTTCAGAACTGGTTCCCTGGCGGTGAAGGTGAGGGCGGTATCCTCAACTTCGTGACCAAGCGTGCGCTGTGTGAAGGTGACCACAGCAAGATGTCCTGGACACAGTCGGAAACCGGCTCTGCAATCACCTGGAAATACCCGAGCTGCATTCTGCGCGGGGACTACTCGGTGGGTGAGTTCTACTCCGTGGCGCTGACCAGCGGTCGTCAGCAGGCCGATACCGGCACCAAGATGATCCACATTGGTAAAAACACCAAATCGACCATCATCTCTAAAGGGATTTCGGCCGGTAAAAGTCAGAACACCTATCGCGGTCTGGTGAAAATCATGCCAACCGCCACCAACGCGCGTAACTTTACGCAGTGTGACTCGATGCTGATCGGCCCGGATTGCGGCGCCCATACCTTCCCGTATGTGGAGACCCGCAATAACACCGCTCAGCTGGAGCACGAAGCCACGACATCACGCATCGGCGAAGATCAGATGTTCTACTGTCTGCAACGCGGTATCAGTGAAGAAGACGCCATCTCGATGATCGTGAACGGCTTCTGTAAAGACGTATTCTCCGAGCTGCCACTGGAATTTGCCGTGGAAGCCCAGAAATTGTTAGCCATCAGCCTTGAGCACAGTGTGGGCTGATGCCGTCACACGCCTTGCCGGAAGCAACGTGAAGGAATAAGTATGTTAAGCATTAAAGATTTGCAGGTCAGTGTTGAAGATAAAGCCATTCTGCGTGGCCTGAATCTCGAAATTAAACCAGGCGAAGTGCATGCCATCATGGGCCCGAACGGCTCAGGTAAAAGTACGCTGTCAGCCACGCTGGCAGGCCGCGAAGATTATGAAGTGACCGGCGGTTCGGTGAGCTTCAACGGTAAAGATTTGCTGGAGCTGGCACCGGAAGAGCGCGCTGGTGAAGGTATCTTTATGGCGTTCCAGTATCCGGTCGAGATCCCCGGCGTCAGCAATCAGTTTTTCCTGCAGACGTCGGTAAACGCGGTGCGCAAATACCGTCAGCAGGAAGAGCTGGATCGCTTTGATTTCCAGGACTTCATCGAAGAGAAAATTCAGCTGCTGAAGATGCCGGAAGATCTGCTGACCCGTTCCGTTAACGTCGGCTTCTCCGGCGGCGAGAAGAAGCGTAACGACATCCTGCAGATGGCGGCGCTGGAGCCTGAGCTCTGCATCCTGGATGAAACCGACTCCGGTCTGGACATTGATGCGCTGAAAATCGTTGCCAATGGTGTGAACAGCCTGCGTGACGAAAAGCGTGCCTTTATCATCGTGACCCACTACCAGCGTATTCTGGACTACATCAAGCCAGACTTCGTTCATGTTCTGTATCAGGGCAAAATCGTGAAATCTGGCGACTTCTCGCTGGTGAAACAGCTGGAGGAGCAAGGTTATGGCTGGCTTACCGACGAAGAGTGATTCTGCGCTGCAACAGTGGCATCACCTGTTTGAGTCGCGCGGCGACGTGCGTTCTCTGCAGGCTCAGCAGCACTGGCAGCAACTGATGCGCGTTGGCCTGCCAACCCGCAAGCATGAAAACTGGAAATACACCCCGCTGGACACGCTGCTGTCACAGCAGTTTGTGTTGCCTGACGCGCCTCAGACTCTGAGCGCTGAACAGGTTGATGCACTGGCGCTGCCGCTGGATGCCATCCGCCTGGTCTTCGTTGACGGTCAGTTCCATGCGGCGCTGAGCAGCCGCGACACCGAGCTGTTTGAGATTCAGCACAGCGTGGCCGCCGAGCGTCGTCCGCTGCCCGCCGCCGTTCAGCCGGAAGTGTTTCTGCATCTGACCGAGAGCCTGGCGGAAGAGGTGACCACCCTGCGTCTGGCACGCGGTAAATCTGCAGCGCGCCCGGTCTACCTGCTGCATATCACCAGCGGTCAGCAGACGGGCATGAACACCGTTCATTATCGTCATCACCTGCAGCTGGAAGAGAGCGCCGAAGCGGAAGTGATTGAGCACTACATTTCACTCAACGATCAGGCCCATTTCACCGGTTCGCGCTTTACCTGTGCGATCGGAGATAATGCAAAGCTGACCCACACCAAACTGGCGTTTGAAAGCAGCAACAGCTATCACTTTGCGCACAACGATCTGGTGGTGGGTAACGATGCGCAGGTCAGCAGTACCAGCTTCCTGCTGGGTGCCGGTCTGTCGCGCCACAATACCAGCACGCAGCTGAACGGCGAGAACAGTACGCTGGCGATTAACAGCCTGGTGTTGCCGGTGAAACAGGAAGTCGCGGATACCCGTACTTACCTGGAGCACAATAAAGGCCACTGCGTCAGCCGTCAGATGCATAAGACCATCGTGCGTGACAAAGGCCGTGCGGTGTTTAACGGTCACATCAAAGTGGCACAGCATGCACTGAAGACAGACGGACAGATGACCAATAACAACCTGTTGCTGGGCAAGCTGGCAGAGGTCGATACCAAGCCGCAGCTGGAAATCTATGCGGATGACGTTAAGTGCAGCCACGGCGCCACCATCGGCCGTATCGATGACGAGCAGATGTTCTATCTGCGCTCGCGCGGTATTGAGCAGGATGCTGCGCAGACCATGATTATCCACGCCTTTGCGGCAGAACTGACCGAAACACTGGAAAATCCGGTGATGCGTCAGGCCGTACTGCAGCGTATCGCGCAACGTTTTCCCGGAGGCGACGTATGATGAACTTCGATCTCGACCGCATCAGGGCTGATTTTCCTATCCTGAAGCGAGAGGTCAACGGTCATCCGCTGGCCTACCTTGACAGCGCCGCCAGCGCACAACGTCCCCTCTCGGTGATCAATGCCGAGAGTCATTTTTACCAGCACGGCTATGCGGCCGTGCATCGTGGCATCCATACGCTGAGCCAGCAGGCAACCAGTGATATGGAGAACGTGCGCGATCAGGCCGCCCGTTTCCTGAACGCTTCGTCGCAGGAAGAGATTGTTTTCGTCAAAGGAACCACCGAAGGCATCAATCTGGTGGCCAACAGCTGGGGCAGCAGTCAGCTCCGGTCTGGCGATAACCTGATCATTACTGAGATGGAGCATCACGCCAATATCGTTCCATGGCAGATGCTGGCTGAGCGCATCGGAGCCGAAGTGCGTGTGCTGCCCTTGAATGACAACGGCGAGCTGGCGCTTGAGCAGCTGACGGGGCTGATTGACAGCCGCACGCGCCTGCTGGCCGTGACGCATGTTTCAAACGTGCTCGGCACGGTTAACCCGGTCAAAGCGATCGTGGCGCAGGCCAAAGCCGCGGGTGTTGTTACTCTGGTGGATGGTGCGCAGGCGGTAATGCATGACAAAGTTGACGTGCAGGATATCGGCTGTGATTTCTATGTTTTCTCCAGCCATAAACTCTACGGCCCGAACGGCGTGGGTATCCTTTATGGACGCAAAGCGTTGCTGGACCAGATGCCACCCTGGGAGGGCGGCGGGTCGATGATTGACCGCGTCATGCTGCCGACGGGCACCACCTGGAACAGCGCGCCGTGGCGTTTTGAAGCCGGCACCCCCAATACCGGCGGCATTATCGGCTTTGGTGCGGCACTGGCCTACGTGCAGGCGCTGGGACTTGATACCATTCATGAGCGTGAAACGGCGCTCATGAACTATGCCCTCGACAAACTGGGCACCGTCCCGGACATCCGCATCTATGGCCCGCAGTCGCGCGCCGGTGTTATCGCCTTCAATCTCGGTAAGCACCACGCTTACGATGTCGGCAGCTTCCTGGATCAGTATGGTATTGCCATCCGCACCGGCCATCACTGCGCCATGCCGCTGATGCAGCACTACAACGTGCCTGCGATGTGCCGCGCCTCCTTCACCTTCTACAACAGTGAAGAAGAGGTGGATCGTCTGGCAGCGGGTCTGACGCGCATTCATCGTCTGCTGGGCGGCTGAACAGTTTTAACGGAGTGACTGATGGCGAATTTGCCTGAAAAAGAGAAACTGGTGCGTAACTTTAACCGTTGCGCCAACTGGGAAGAGAAGTACCTGTACATCATTGAACTGGGTTCGAAACTTCCGGAATCCTCTGAAACCCTGCACCAGCCGGAAAACGTCATCTCGGGATGCCAGAGCCAGGTGTGGATCAGAATGACGCCGCAGGCCGATGGCACCATCGCCTTCGAAGGTGACAGCGATGCCGCTATCGTTAAGGGCCTGATTGCTATCGTAATTAGTCTCTATCAGAACCTGCCACCTGCCGAAATTCTGGCGCTGGATGTCCGCCACTGGTTTGGCGAACTGGCCCTGATGCAGCACCTGACGCCCACCCGGTCGCAGGGGCTGGAGGCGATGATTCGGTCTATTCGCCATACCGCTCAGAACCTCAGCTAAGCTACACTCGACAGACGCCATCCGGCGTCTGTTTTTTTATCTGACGAGAAAATTGCATGAAACCAGCTTTACGTTTAGCCGGTGCATTGCTGCTGACCTGTTTTGGGCTCTCTGCACCCGCATTCGCCACGGAATATCCGCTGCCGCCACCTGACAGTCGCCTGATTGGCGAAAACGTCCTGACTCAGGTTCCCGATAACAAACAGCCGCTGGAAGCGATTGCGGCCCGCTACCAGGTCGGTCTGCTGGGGATGCTGGAGGCGAATCCCGGCACTGACCCCTGGCTGCCAAAGGCGGGCACGCAACTGACGATACCGCTACAGATGATCCTGCCCGATACGCCACGTGAAGGCATTGTGGTGAATCTTGCCGAGCTGCGTCTCTACTACTATCCCAAAGGCGAAAACAAAGTCATCGTCTATCCCATAGGCATTGGCCAGTTAGGGGCAGCCACTCCCGTGATGGTCACCCGTATCAGCCAGAAGATCCCTAATCCTACCTGGACGCCAACCCCGAACATCCGCAAACGCTACGCGAAAGAGGGTGTCACGCTGCCCGCCGTGGTGCCTGCGGGACCGGATAACCCGATGGGACAGTTTGCCATGCGTCTGGCGCGCGGCACGGGCCAGTATCTGATCCACGGCACCAATGCGAAGTTTGGCATCGGCATGCGCGTCAGCTCCGGCTGTATCCGTCTGCGTTCCGAAGATATCGAAGCGTTGTTTAACGCCGTTCCAGAGGGGACACGGGTGCAGATTATCAATCAGCCGGTGAAGTACGCCATCGAGCCGGATGGTAAACGCTACGTTGAAGTGCACCAGCCGCTGTCACGCAATGACAAAGATGATCCGCAGACGCAGACCATTGCGCTCAGCGACGGACTCAGGCAGTTTATGAAAAGTGAGAAGAGTGACCGGGCGCTGATTAAAGCCAGCATCGCACGACGCTCAGGCATGCCTGTACTGGTCAGCAGTGGTGAACCGGTAGAGAGTGATACCGTGCCGCCCGAAGGGCTGGAAAGTGCCGCGGTGCTGACAGAGAGTGCGGCAGCAGGGAAGGAGGCGAAGAACGTTAAACCCTGACAGAAAGGTGCCGGATAGAGCCTGGCAGGGGCAAAAAAAATGGCGCCATAACGGCGCCATTTTTAAACCAGAACTCTTACTTACGGTAAGAGTGAGCCTGGTTGTCCAGACGCTGGTTAGCGCGTGCTGCGTCATCTTTAGCAGCCTGAACGTCTGAACGCACTGCGTTCACGTCGTTGCTCAGCTGGTCAACTTTCGCGTTCAGAGTCTGAACGTCTGAAGACAGCTGGTCGATTTTAGCGTTGCTTGAGCAACCAGCCAGCAGAGTTGAAGCCAGAACTACCGCGCCCAGTACCAGTTTAGTACGATTCATTATTTATACCCTCTAGATTGAGTTAATCTCCATGTAGCAATACAAGTATTACACAAAGCTTTTTAAGTTGAGAATAAATTTTTGATGAGAAGATGCTTAAATTTGATCGTTCGCTCAAAGAAGCAGCGAATCCCAGAATATGATAAAAAAATTTAGCGAAAACAGAGAGATTTAATCGGATTAACCTTAATATTAAGAGTATTTGAATAGTTATTTTCGATTGGAATTTTCTGGTATTTGGTTTAAGAGGAAATAAAAAAAGCGCCTCTTAAAGGCGCTTCTAAATAACCGCTGACGCAGGTTTTACAGGACGTGTACGGACGCGGTGTTGGTAGTTCCGCTTGGTACTAATGCACCGGAAACCAGCACTACGACATCCCCTTTCTGAGCGTAGCCGCTTTCCAGCGCCGCTTCTTTACCCAGACGATAGAAATCATCGGTCGACGCGATCTCAGAAACCAGACGTGTCTCAATGCCCTTACTCAGGATCAGCTGGCGTGCAGTGGTCTGATTGGTGGTCAGGGCCAGGATGGTGGCGTTCGGGAAGTATTTACGCACCGCTTTAGCCGATTTGCCGCCTTCGGTCGCCACCACAATCAGTGGCGCTTCCAGCTTCTCAGCGGTCTCAACCGCACCGCGGCAGACGGCTTCGGTGATACGCAGCTTACGGGTATCGTTCTGGCTGTCGATGCGCGATTTCATCACGCGGTCGGTACGCTCACAGATGGTCGCCATGATGGTGACCGACTCCAGCGGATAGCGACCTTTGGCGCTCTCACCTGACAGCATGACCGCATCGGTGCCATCCAGGATGGCGTTCGCCACGTCGCCGGCTTCTGCGCGGGTAGGGCGTGGGTTTTTGATCATGGAGTCGAGCATCTGGGTCGCCGTGATGACCACTTTGCGCGCTTTATTACATTTCTTGATCATCATCTTCTGCGCGAAGATCACCTCTTCAACCGGGATCTCAACACCCAGGTCGCCACGCGCAACCATGATGCCGTCTGACGCTTCGAGAATTTCGTCGAAGTTGTTCAGGCCTTCCTGGTTTTCGATTTTGGAGATGATCTGGATGTGCTCACCGCCGTGCTGTTTCAGGTGCTCACGAATCTCCAGCACGTCTGAACGCTTACGGATGAACGAAGCCGCGACAAAGTCCACACCCTGCTCACAGCCAAAAATCAGATCGCGTTTGTCTTTTTCAGCCAGCGCAGGCAGCTGGATTGAGACGCCTGGCAGGTTAACGCCTTTGTTCTCACCCAGGTCGCCGTTGTTCAGTACTTTACAGACTACGGTGTTTTCGGTGACTTCGGTCACTTCCATCCCAATCAGGCCATCATCAACCAGCACGGTGTTGCCGATCTTCAGGTCAGCCGTGAAGCCCGGGTAGGTGACAGCAACGCGCTCGCTGTTGCCGATCACGCTCTGATCGGTGGTGAAGGTAAAGGTCTGACCCGCTTTCAGCGCCGCGTCGTTACCGCCTTCCAGTTTCATGGTGCGGATTTCAGGGCCTTTGGTGTCCAGCAGGATAGCGGCCTGACGACCGGTTTTCTGCATCACGGCGCGCATATTGGTAATGCGCTGGCCGTGCTCAGCGTAGTCGCCGTGAGAAAAGTTCAGACGCATAACATTCATGCCTGCTTCAAGCAGCTGAGTCAGCATCTCTTCGGATTCGGTTTTCGGGCCGATAGTACAAACGATTTTAGTCTTTTTCATGACGGATTATCTGTAAGTTGTGATGGATGAATAAGGGCGGAATCCGATGGCAGCGCATCGAAGTGAAATTTCTGATTTGAGACTGAAACTGAAAAGGGCAGTACTGAATAAGAATAGGTGACGAAGGTCAGGCGTGCAGGGAAGTTGTGCGGCTACGGTTGGTAACCACCACGCTGTTGTTGCGCAAATCATTTGAGTTATCGCAGTAAGCACGTGATCGCTGAAACCTTTCAAGTAAACAACGGGGGACAGTATAGACGCTAAGTATGCGAAAACCAATCAAAAAGCAGAAGGGGGACGCGATGCAGATCAATATAAAGGGAGTTGCGCAAGCTGAAGGAATTCTGAAAGTGGTGCGCTCTAATGGACTCGAACCATCGACCCCCACCATGTCAAGGTGGTGCTCTAACCAACTGAGCTAAGAGCGCATACTGAATATTGGTGCGTCCGAGTGGACTCGAACCACCGACCCCCACCATGTCAAGGTGGTGCTCTAACCAACTGAGCTACGGACGCACTTGGTGCGCTCTAATGGACTCGAACCATCGACCCCCACCATGTCAAGGTGGTGCTCTAACCAACTGAGCTAAGAGCGCAACATGCTGTCAGGGCGACAGCGGGGACGAATATTAACGGCAGCGTGTGAGGCTGGCAAGGGGAAAATCGTTTTTTCACTGTGACTGCGCAGCAACTGTGCTAACCGTCGTTTTTTTCGGCGCTGCGGGCCATAAATGGCCCGCTTTTGTGGATTATCGCGCCGCGCGGGCGAGGATAATGGCCGCCGGTGAACGCTGTAAGCGTCTGATGCGCCAGATCATCATCACCGCTGCCGAGGTGAGGCCGATAATGAAACCGCACCAGAAGCCCGCAGGTCCCATACGCGACACCAGCCAGTCGGTCAGTGCCAGCAGATACCCGGCAGGCAGACCGAGCAGCCAGTAGGCAATAAAGGTGATGAAGAAAATGGATCGCGTATCTTTATAGCCGCGCAGAATGCCGCTGCCGATCACCTGAATCGAATCGGAGAACTGATAAATCGCCGCCAGCAGCATCAGCTGTGCGGCTAGCGTTACCACCTCAGGATTGTCGTTGTAGAGCAGGGCGATCTGGTGACGGAACGTCACGGTAAAAATCGCGGTCAGCGCCGCCATGCTGATGCCGACACCCTGCGCCGTCCACGCGGCGACCCGGGCCTGCTCGGTGGAGCCCTGACCCAGGCGGTAGCCGACGCGGATAGTGGTCGCGACACCCAGCGACAGCGGTAACACAAACATCAGTGAACTGAAATTCAGCGCGATCTGGTGGCCGGCGACATTGACGATGCCCAGCGGCGACACCAGCAGCGCCACCACGGCAAACAGGGTGACCTCAAAAAAGAGCGCCAGCGCCACCGGCAATCCCAGCGCCATCAGGCGGGTGAGAATGACACGCGAAGGCGGCGACCAGCGGCTCTCCATGCGGATATCACGCATCGAACCCATCCGGCGCACCCAGAAGCGCATGCAGATAAACATTACCCAGTAGACCGAAGCGGTTGCCACACCACAACCCACCCCGCCCAGTGCCGGCATCCCGAAGTGACCATAAATAAAGACATAGTTGAGCGGGATGTTAAACATCAGGCCGAGAAAGCCCAGCACCATACCCGGCTTGGTTTTCGACAATCCCTCACACTGGTTGCGCAGCACCTGGAAGAAGAGGTAGCCGGGTGCGCCGAACAGCAGGGCATGGAGATAGCCTTCTGCCTTCAGGGCCAGCCGGGGATCAATATCGTGCATTGCGCGGATGAGGTAACCCGCGTGCCACAGCAGCACCATAATCAGCAGGGAGACAAAAAAGGCGAGCCAGTATGCCTGGCGAATCTGTTCACCGATGCGTTCGCGGCGACCTGAACCGTTGAGTTGCGCAACGGTGGGCGTCAATGCAAGCAGAAGACCATGACCAAAGAGGATGGCCGGAAGCCAGACAGAGGTGCCGACAGCAACGGCGGCCATATCCGTGGCGCTGACGGCGCCGGCCATAATGGTATCCACAAATCCCATTGCGGTCTGGGCCACCTGAGCAAGGATGACCGGAATCGCAAGGGCCAGCAATTGACGCGCTTCTGTTAAATACTTCTGCACGTTAACACCTGACGAGTTATAGGAAAGAAAAGGGGCAAAAAGCCCGGGGAATTTCGTGAGTTAGTGTAACTGGCGTAACCCCATTCGCCAATCTTTGTCACACAATGCGGTTTGCACTGACTCAACGCCGTGGCAGGGGCTGAAATCTAACAGCGGGCCTGAGCTGTGGTAAACTGGCACAAACGTCGGATTTTCAGAGGCAAAGATTATGTTTACCGGAATTGTGCAGGGCATGGCAGAGATCGTGTCCATCGAAGAGAAAGAGCTGTTTCGTACCCATACTGTCCGGCTGCCGGAAGAACTCCTGCCGGGTCTGGCGCTGGGCGCATCCGTCGCGCATAACGGCTGCTGCTTAACCGTGACGGCAATCGACGGCGATCGCGTCAGCTTTGATCTGATCAAAGAGACGCTGCGGGTGACGAACCTCGGCGATTTGCGTGAGGGCGACGTGGTCAATATCGAGCGGGCAGCAAAATTCAGCGATGAAATCGGCGGGCATCTGATGTCGGGCCACATTATGACCACGGCTGAGATCTGCAAAATTATCCAGTCAGAACATAACCGCGAAGTCTGGTTTAAAATCCAGGACCCGGCGCAGATGAAATATATTCTGCATAAAGGGTTCGTCGGTATCGACGGCATCAGCCTGACGGTCGGGGATGTGACCAGAACGAAGTTCTGCGTCTATCTGATCCCGGAAACGCTGGAGCGCACCACGCTGGGAGCGAAGACCTTTGGACAGCGGGTCAATATTGAGATCGATCCACACACTCAGGCCATCGTCGAGACCGTGGAGCGCGTGCTCGCCCAGCGTGATGCTGCGGCAGCCATGAGCGCGCTGACCGGGCAACCTGCCGCAGAGAGTTAATATCAGGCGTGACAGCGCCTGTTGAACCGCTGACCCGATTCGCTGTGAGATTGCACCTGCACAGGAAACAGGGTCAGATCGGAAAGACGCAAAAGCCGTCATCCCTGACACGCTCGACACGCGCCCTCCCTGGCGCGTGACGCTTTCCTCTTCTGACCCTGTTCCCTGCGCCTTTAGCTTCTCCGTTGCGGTTAACGCGGGTCTGACTTCGGCAGGCCTTGCGGCGCAACCGGCTCCTCTACCGCGCCACGCGCAATCCCCCCTCTACGCCACGACTGAAGACGATCTGCCACAGCTGAATATCGCGCGCGCGGAATGCACCGGCACAGGCGTTGAGATAGTAGGCGAACATACGCTTAAAGCGCTCGCCATAACTCTCAGCCAGCTGAGGCCAGGCCTGCAAAAAGCGTTCATGCCATGCCATCAGCGTCCTGTCGTAATCTGCACCAAAGTTGTGCCAGTCCTCCAGAATAAAATGGGGCTCGCTGGCATCGGCCACCTGACGCACCGAAGGCAGGCAGCCGTTCGGGAAAATATACTTATCGATCCACGGGTCAACGCGCATATCGGTTTTAATCGCGCCGATGGTGTGAAGCAGGAAAATCCCGTCAGGCTTAAGATTACGATCGACCACGTCGAAATAGGTCGCGTAGTTTTTAGGCCCGACATGCTCAAACATACCGACCGACACCACGCGGTCAAACTGCTCGTTCAGATCGCGATAGTCCTGCAGCAGAATCGTCACATCCAGCCCTTCACAGCGCTGCTGCGCCAGCTTCTGCTGCTCGGCGGAGATGGTCACGCCATGCACGCTGACGCCATAATGACGTGCGGCAAATTCCGCCAGTCCGCCCCAGCCGCAGCCGATATCCAGCAGCGACATCCCGGGTTCCAGCGCTAATTTACGACAAATCATATCCAGCTTGGCTTCCTGCGCCGACGCCAGCGTCGTGGCCTCTTTCCAGTAGCCACAGGAGTATTGCATGTAGGGGTCAAGCATCAGTGTAAAAAGATCGTTGCCGAGATCGTAGTGCTCTTTGCCCACGATCCAGGCCCGCTTGCGGGACTGCAGGTTGGTTAAGCGGGCGGCGGCGATGCGCAGGGTATCTTTGAAATGGTGCGGGAGTTGCTGATCCAGTTTATGTTTAAGCACCTGGTGGAAGAACATATCCAGACGGTCGCAGTCCCACCATCCCTCCATATAGCTTTCGCCCAGCCCCAGCGATCCCTCCTGCAGAACACGCTTAAAAAAACCGGGATGATGAATGCGGATATCCCATGGACGTGAGCCATTTATTTCGATGTCCGCTTTTTCCAGCAGTTCGTGAACGATGCGATACCAATGATTATCTTCAGGAGTCACTGCTTCTGCGTAAGATGAACTCATAGCTTTTCCACCACCTGTCCAATCTGAACCTGAACAAAGAATAGCCAATTCGTCAGGCATTGAGAAACGTCACGGAGGATTCCGCAAACCGATTATCTGTAAGATACAGAGGACTGGAACAGGCTGAAGCAGGGCCGGTAAGAGGGAATAACGCGTACGAATACCGTCCCGGCAACAGCGTGCCAATCAGATTATTACGTTATTATATTGTTGATTTATTACAGATTTGTTGACCCGGATGAGTATATTCTCACGCGGGTCAATATTCAATGACTTATTGTTAGGGCGCTAACTAAAAGGTTAGCGTCTTAATGATTATCCTGGCAGGCAGGTTGCGCAGTGGCAACAACAGTTTGTGCGCTTGCGGCGCGCTGCATGACGTATCCGATCAGGGCGAGCAGAATCGTCACTGTCATGATCAGCGTGGTGGTCAGCAGTGCCTGGGTTAATCCCGCCGACACTGCCAGGCTGGCGAGGAAGCAGAGGCCTAACTGCAGCGTATTCTGCAACGCGGCGGCTTTGCCGGTGGCGTGCGGGAAGGGCATCAGCGCACTGGAGACCACAATCGGATAGATCGCTCCGTTAGCCAGCGCCATTCCGCAGAACGGCACCATCAGGCTGAGTAGCGTCCCCTGACCCGAAAGCGCGACCGCAAACAGCGCCAGAATGCTCAGGCTGTAGACCCCCAGCAGCCAGGGCAGCAGCTGTGCGCCGTTAAAGCGGTTGAGCAGGGCGCGACAGCCGAAGCCACCGATTAAAAAGGCGAGCGTCTGTGGCAGATAGCTCAGGCCAATATCGGCGGGGGAAAGGCCCAGGCCCGCCAGAATAAAGGGTGAGCCGGTCAGCCAGGCAAAAAAGCTGGCGGAGCAGGCGGAATAGATCAGTACGTTACCGCTGTAGACGCGGGATTTAAGCAGCGTGAAGAAACCCGGCTGTGCCCCTTTCTCCTGCGGAGCGGGTTTCACCGCGGGCAGACGCAGCGTGACAATAATCAGCGCCACCGCAATCAGGGTCAGCACCAGGAAAATCGAACGCCAGTGGAAATGGCCGATCAGCCAGGCCCCGAGCAGCGGTGCCAGCGCCGGTGAGAGGGCCACCAGCGGCATAATCGTGGCGAACACTTTGCTGGCGCGCGCGGCCGGATAGCGGTCGATGACCAGCGCCTGCCAGCTTACGGCGGCAGCACAGACACCAATCGCCTGAATGAAGCGCAGCGCCAGCATCAGAAAGATATCGTTCACCCACAGCATGCCCGCACAGCCAGCGGCGAACAGTGCCAGCCCGGCCAGCAGCACGGGTTTACGGCCGATGCGATCGGAGAGCGGGCCCCAGAAGAGCTGACCGCAGGCGAAGCCAGCCAGAAACAGACTCATGCTGGCGCTGATCAGGCCGGGCGAGGTGCGGAACGTCTCCTGCATTGCGCCAAAGGCGGGCAGGTACATATCGGTGGCTAAAAAGCCCAGCATGCTGAGCAGAGCGAGGTAGGGCATAAATCCTTTATTCGACAACATCAGATTCTCATTTTGCAGGGTAAACGCGGCAGAGTGTAAAAGGTGCGTTTGCGGCTGTGAAACGGTAATATTTGCCGGTTGCTGTTAAAATTTTTGAAGGCAGATTATGTGGTCAGAGTATGCACTGGAAGTGGTTGACGCGGTTGCACGCGGGGGCAGTTTCAGCGCCGCCGCGCAGGAGTTACATCGGGTGCCGTCTGCCATCAGCTATACGGTTCGCCAGCTGGAGAGCTGGCTGGCGGTGCCGCTGTTTGAGCGTCAGCACCGTGAAGTGGTACTAACCCCGGCGGGGGAGCATTTTGTCAGGGAAGGGCGCAGCGTCATCAAAAAAATGCTCGCAACCCGGCAGCAGTGTCAGCAGCTGGCTAACGGCTGGCGCGGACAGCTAAGCATTGCCGTTGATCGCATCGCCAAACCGCAGCGTACCCGGCAGCTGGTTAAAGATTTTTATCGCCACTTTCCGGACATGGAGCTGCACATCAGTTATGAGGTCTTCAACGGGGTCTGGGATGCCCTGGCCGATGGCCGGGTCGATGTCGCGATTGGCGCGACCCAGGCGATACCGGTTGGCGGACGGTTTGCGTTCCGGGATATGGGGAAGCTCAACTGGCGCTGCGTGGTTGCACCCGACCATCCTCTGACGCAGGCGACCCGGATTGATGATGACACGCTGCGTCACTGGCCGTCGCTGGTGCTGGAGGATACGTCACGGGCGCTGCCGCGGCGCATGACGTGGACGCTGGACAATCAGCGCAGGCTGGTGGTGCCGGAATGGCAAACCGGGCTGGAGTGTGTGCAGGCGGGATTGTGCGTGGCGATGGTGCCGGGCCATCTGGCCCGGCCACTGCTCGACAGCGGCGCGCTGGTGGAACTGACGCTGCCGCAGGCGTTTCCGGACAGCCCCTGCTGTGTCAGCTGGGCAGAGGATCGCGCATCACCGGCAACAGGCTGGTTACTCAGCTATTTGGGTGATGCGCAAACGCTTAACCAGGAGTGGTTAAGCGAGGATTAACGGCGATAGTCGCGGAACGGACCATCCGCAACTGAACGGCGTTCAATCAGCGTGGGATGGACTTCAATCGTTTGCGACACTTCGCGCTTGCTGGTAATGCGATCAAGCAGCATATCCAGCGCCTTCTCACCCAGCTGAGCCTTGGGCTGATGGACGGTGGTCAGTGCAGGCGCAAAATAGCGCGCGTTGCGCACATTGTCATAACCGATCACCGAAATGTCCTGCGGAACGCGCAGACCCATCTCGTCAGCGGCGCAAATTGCCCCCATCGCCATGATGTCGCCACCGCAGAACACCGCCGTGGGGCGCTGCTTCTGCGACAGGATCTGCTGCATCGCCTGGTAGCCCGACTCCGGCTCAAAGTCACCCTGCACAATCCACTCGGCGCGCGGCTGAATGCCCGCCTCTTCCAGTGCCTTAAGGAAACCGGCATGGCGTCCGCCCCCGGTGTTACGCTCCATCTGACCGGGGATGGCGCCGATGTCGCGGTGGCCGCGCTCAATCAGATAGCGTCCCGCCAGATAGCCCCCCTGGAAGGCGTTATCCAGCACCGTATCGGTGAAGTCGGCGCGCGACTCGCCCCAGTCCATCACCACCATCGGGATATTGCGGTTCTCTTCCAGCATCTGCAGCAGGTCGTCCGGGTATTCAGAGCACATGACCAGCAGGCCATCGACGCGCTTCTGCGCCATCATGCTGAGGTAGGCGCGCTGTTTTTGCAGGTCGTTATGCGCATTCCCCAGAATCAGCGTATAGCCTTTGTCAAAACAGTGATTCTCGACCGCTTCGATAATCTCAGCGAAATAGGGCGCTTCGCTGGAGGTGGCCAGCAGCCCCAGCGTCCGGGTGTGATTCACCTTCAGGCTGCGCGCCACGGCGCTCGGCGAGTAGTGCAGTTCCTTGATCGCCTGCCAGACCGCATCGCGCGTCTCTTCAGCCACGAAGCGGGTTTTATTGATGACGTGCGAAACCGTGGTCGTGGAGACGCCAGCGCGTTTTGCCACATCTTTAATTGTTGCCATGAAAATCGGACTCCAGGACTTATCTAACTGTATGATAAGCGTAGTGTTAAACGTTTGCGTCTGCTCAGGGTATTTTCCGCAAAAATGCCGTGCTATGGCGCATTAAACCGGCGGCCGACGGAGAATAAATGCCTGAAAAAGTGCGCAAACGGAATCAGGGCTGCGCGCGTTGCGCAACAAGGGCGGGATTCTAACAAGGCTGAACGGATAAAACGAGATTTTTACCCACGGCTGTGGGAAAATAGAGTAACCACAATGATTACATGGTTAAGGAGCAACCCATGAGTACCGATCTTAAACTGGCGTTAATGACCACTGTCGGCTGCCTGCTGATGATTGTGGCCTTTAGTTTTACCGCTGTACTGCACTGATAAAAAAGCCGGGACTTCTCCCGGCTTTTTTCTGACGCTGCATCAGCTCAGCGAATGGTTTTCGGCGTCATTACACGACGCGCACCAATGTAGTGACGCTGCCAGTAATCTTCCCCTAACGCACTGATCTGAATATCTTTGCCGGTACGCGGTGACTGAATAAACTTGCCGTCACCCAGGTAAACCCCGACGTGATCCGCGGTTCCGCGGCCATTAATGCGGAAGAAGACCAGATCGCCTTTTTCCAGTGACTCACGTTTGATAGGGGCAGCGTCACGCAGGTGATACATCTCGTTAGCGGTGCGCGGAATTTTAAACTTCACCAGATCTTTATAGGCGTACCAGACCAGACCGCTGCAGTCGAAGCCGGTGTGGGGGGAGGTGCCGCCCCACTGATAAGGTTTGCCCAGCTGGCCCATGAGCTTGGTCATCGCCGTTTCACGCGCTTTCTGGTAGCGCTGACGGTGAGATTTGCTCATTTTAATGGTGCCGGTCTCGCTGGCATCGGCGTTTTTCAGCAGGCGCTGGTGGCCGTAGCGTTTTTTCTCTTTGGTGCTGAGTCGGGCGGTCTTAAGCGAGGTTTTTTTGGCAGGTATCTGTTTAGCGGTCAGTTCAACTTTTTTCTGTTTTTTCGTTTTGAGTTTCTGAACCGGGCTGAGACGGGTTTTTTTTGTCGTAGTTTTCACCACGCGACGTTTGCGGCGCTCATCCTCGCGCGCACTCTTTTTCTCTGCTTTATGCGTACTGACGTTCACCGGAGCGTGCGGAGACGCGGCGGCGATGTTGAAGAACAGTTGCGCAAAGGCCAGCATAAAAAGCGTAATGATTAAACGCATAGTCCATTAAGTAGTTAAGTTGTCAGGGCCACTACGCACCGCGACAAAGTTGAGATTAATCTGATCCAGGATCAGCGCCGAAGCCATTCTAGTCCAGTTCTTTTAAAAACTGTAATGCCTTTTATTGTTAATCTTTGCAACCCACGCGATTGTGCTGAAAATGAACATTTTCAGCGTCTTATATCAACGAAATTATTACGAATTATTAATCTGTTACCGGCTGTTAATAATCAGAAATTCACGCTGTGCCTGTCATGACTTAACCAGGATGGCGATTTCAGCAGGCAGCGATCAAAATCTCGTTTTCAGTCACGCTGCGAAGTCGCTACAATAAACAAACACGAAGTGACGAATTAAGGAAGGCAATTATGAGTACTGTAGAAAAAATTCAGCGCCAGATCGCAGAAAACCCGATCCTGCTGTACATGAAAGGTTCTCCGAAGCTGCCAAGCTGCGGCTTCTCTGCACAGGCGGTGCAGGCACTGTCAGCCTGTGGTGAGCGTTTTGCTTACGTGGATATTCTGCAGAACCCGGACATTCGTGCAGAGCTGCCAAAGTACGCCAACTGGCCAACCTTCCCGCAGCTGTGGGTAGACGGTGAACTGGTCGGTGGATGCGACATCATCGTTGAGATGTTACAGCGTGGTGAACTGCAGTCGCTGATTAAAGAGACCGCAGAAAAATTTAAAGAAGCAGAATAAAAAAAGGCCGACGCAATGTCGGCCTTTTTCATTGTGGCATTCCTCAGACGGAGGCGCTGGCGTCTGCATCGCCTTCGGCAAAGGGCAGGGGCCAGCCACCTAACCGTTTCCAGCGGTTTACCAGCTCACAGAACAGGGTTGCGGTCTGCTGCGTATCATACAGCGCCGAGTGTGCCTGACTGCTGTCGAACTCCATTCCCGCAGCGATACACGCCTTCGCCAGCACGGTCTGACCCAGCACCAGCCCACTCAGGGCTGCCGTGTCAAAGGTGGCAAAGGGGTGGAACGGGTTGCGTTTCAGGCTGGCACGTTCAGCCGCCGCAGACATAAAGTTCAGGTCAAACGTGGCGTTATGCGCCACCATGATGGCGCGATTGCAGCCGCTGTCCTTGATCCCCTTACGCACCATTTTAAAAATGGCGTGCAGCGCTTCATATTCACTGACGGCACCGCGCAGCGGATTGCCGGGATCGATACCGGTAAAGGCCAGCGCTTCAGGGTGCAGCAGCGATCCGACAAAAGGTTCGACGTTAAAATGCAGCGTCTGGTCTGTCTGAATCCATCCCTCTTCATCCATTTTCAGCGTGATAGCGGCAATTTCCAGTAACGCATCGGTTTGTGCGTTGAAACCGGCGGTTTCCACGTCGATGACCACCGGATAGAAGCCACGGAAACGTTGATTGAGTGCATTAGGGGAATTCGATTCAGACATCAGGATCTCGTTGCAGGAAAAGGGCAGCGCGCATTATGGCAAAAAACGGGGCCGGGTGCAGCAGATGAAGCGCAGAGAAGGGGATTCAGCCCGCCCGGGAGGGCAGGCTGGCGGCAGGATCAGTTGCCGAGGCCTTTACCGGCATCTTTGTTTTCGATCAGCTCGATTTTGTAGCCGTCCGGATCTTCAACAAAAGCGATAATGGTGGAGCCACCCTTCACCGGGCCCGCTTCACGCGTCACGTTACCGCCATTCTGACGGATACGTTCGCAGGCGGCAGCCGCGTCATCCACGCCCAGCGCGATATGACCATAGGCGTTGCCGAGATCATACTTGTCCACGCCCCAGTTATAGGTCAGTTCGATAACCGCCCCTTCGCTTTCGTCGGTGTAGCCCACAAAAGCCAGGGTATATTTATATTCGGTGTTTTCGCTCTGACGCAGCACACGCATGCCCAGCACACGGGTGTAGAAATCAATTGAACGTTGCAGATCGCCAACGCGCAGCATGGTATGTAGTAAACGCATAACATCCTCTTTGAAGTAAAACGCCATCGCCGGATGACCCAGGCGCTAAGTATAGCGATGAAAATCGCCATTGAATAATGGCCGCCGTCATCGTCCCGGACGGCAGCCAGACAGGTTTACAGTGTCGGGTAGTCGATGTAGCCTTCCGCGCCGCCGCCATAGAAGCTTTCCGGACGCTGAGGATTCAGAGGAGCATCCTGCTGCAGACGCTCAACCAGATCCGGGTTCGCGATGTAGTCGCGACCAAACGCGACGGCATCGATCAGACCGCGACCAATCAAATCGTCCGCTTTCTCGACCGTGTAGGCACCGGCACCGATAATCGCACCCGGGAACAGGTCACGTACTTTCTGACGGAAGGCATCCGTGTAAGGCTTGCCGCCGGCCCAGTCTGGTTCTGAAAGGTGCAGGTAGGCGATGTTGCGTTTCGCCAGCTCGCCGATGTACCACAGCGCCGCTTCTTCTTCATCCGGGCCGTTATCCAGATTCTGGAAGCTGCCGATCGGCGAAACGCGGATACCGATACGATCGGCTGACCAGTTTGCAATGACCGCATCCACCACTTCCAGCGCGAAACGACCGCGTTTTTCGATGCTGCCGCCATATTCGTCGGTACGCTGGTTGGAATCCGGGGCCAGGAACTGATGAATCAGGTAACCGTGTGCCGAGTGCAGCTCAAGCAGGTCAAAATCCGCTTCACGCGCATTCGCAGCCGCCTGACCGAAATCGGCCACGATCTGCTGGATCTCAGGAATCGTCAGTTCGCGTGGCTCTGAGGTCTCTTCGCGGTAGACGCTGCCATCTTCAGCACGCAGTGAGGTTCGGGTACCCGCCGCAATCGCCGACGGGGCGACCGGGGCTTTACCTTCCGGCTGAACGCTGTTGTGGGAAATACGACCGGTGTGCCACAGCTGCACGGCGGTGTGGCCGCCCGCCTGATGGACGCCTTCGTTAATGCGTTTCCACGCCGCAATCTGCGGCTGCGTATGTAAACCCGGCGCACCGGCATAGCCTTTAGCCTGGAAAGAGACCTGCGTGGCTTCGGTGATGATCAGACCGGCGCTGGCGCGCTGACGGTAATATTCCGCCATCATCGGCGTCGGAATATCGCCTGGCTCAATGCTGCGCAGACGGGTCAGCGGTGCCATAAAGACGCGGTTTGGGACGGTAATTGCGCCAACTTTCAGCGGACGAAACAGCTGGGTACTCGCCATAATAGCTCCTGATTAGTAGACCAGTCGTCTACAAACACGTTTTTTAAAAATCAGTGGCGTTCTAGCCACTGTTCGATGGTACTCAGTGCGAGGCGCAGGGGCTGCGCCTCGCGGGAAATTTTGCTCTGCAGGCTGGCACCCAGCCAGAGCAGCGACAGCAACTCCGCCATCTGTGCAGGCGGCTGCGGCAGGTTCAGCGACTCCTGCTGCACCGCCTCAGTCAGCGTCCGCGCATAGAGCGCGGTGATTTTCGCCGCACCCTGCTGCAGGGCATCGCGCATCGGCTCAGAGAGATCGCAGACTTCCGCAGAGACTTTCACGCCCAGGCAACCCACAATGTGGCCCTGCTGAACGAACAGATCGACCGCTAAACGGAAGTGGCTGAGCAGGCGTTCGCGCGGGGTGCCATCCGTCCGGCTGAGCTGTAATTCCACATCCTGCAGGAAGCGTGCAAAGTAGCGTTCCAGTAACGCCACGCCAAACGCCTCCTTGGAACGGAAGTAATAGTAGAAGGAGCCTTTCGGTACGGCCGCCTGTGACAGCAGTTCGCTTAAGCCCATTCCGGTGAACCCGCGTTGCAGACAGAGTTGCTCACCTGTCTGAAGCAGGTGCTCGCGGGTTTCGTTGCGTTGTGGCGTCTTATTCATGGCACTGAGAGTAGTAGACCAGTCGGTCGGTTGCAACGATCGGCCCACACGATGGCACAGAGTGTTCACCCGTTCGTGCGACAACCCGATTATTGTGACCGGCTGAGGCTCATTTCCTGTGCAACCAGGCTACGCTGTTACTCTGACTGGTTATTCTGTAACTCCGGAGACGTAGTGGCCGAGCAGCTTGAGTTTTTCCCGGTTCCCAGCCCCTGTCGCGGCATCTGCGAGAGCGATGCGCGCGGCTACTGCCTGGGATGTTTACGCAGCCGTGATGAGCGGTTTAACTGGCTGCGCTTCAGTGATGCCCAGAAGCGCGAGGTGATTCGCCTGTGCCAGATGCGGCGTCAGCGTCTGTTGCGCCAGCAAAAGGGCGAGGAGCCACCCGCACCGCAGCAGCCGGAGTTATTCTGACGGCCTGGCGCTTTCCGTTATACTCTGACACGCTAATGTCAGCCAACGTGCAACAGGGAGATCGTCATGTCACAACCGCAAGCCATTGCTCTGCAGGGGCCCGATTTTTCACCGCTGGTTATGGGGTACTGGCGTCTGATGGAGTGGGGCATGTCGCCTCAGGAGCGGCTCGCATTTATTGAGCATCACCTCAGCCTCGGTATTACCACCGTTGATCACGCCGATATCTATGGTGACTATCAGTGTGAAGCGGCGTTTGGTGAGGCGCTGAAGCTGGCCCCCGGCCTGCGCGATCGGCTGCAGATTGTGACCAAATGCGGCATCGCTACCCGTGCCCGCCCGGAAAACCAGATTGGTCACTACATCACCGATAAACAGCATATCGTCCAGAGCGCAGAAAACTCGCTGCGTCACCTCCACACCGATCGTCTCGACCTGCTGCTGATCCATCGTCCCGATCCGCTGATGGACGCGGATCAGGTCGCCGATGCCTTTATGGCTCTGCACCAGAGCGGCAAGGTACTGCACTTTGGCGTCTCCAACTTTACCCCGGCCCAGTTCTCCCTGCTGCAGTCCCGCCTGCCGTTCTCGCTGGTCACTAACCAGCTCGAGATCTCCCCTGTGCAGCAGAGCGGACTGCTGGATGGATCGCTGGATCAGTGTCAGCAACTGCGTATCCGGCCGATGGCCTGGTCCTGTCTGGGGGGCGGTCGCCTGTTTAACGATCCCCATTTCCAGCCACTGCGCGATGAACTGGAGCGGGTGCGTCAGGAGACCGGGGCGAGCAGCCTGGATCAGGTGGTCTATGCCTGGATTCTGATGCTGCCGTCGCGTCCGCTGCCGATCATCGGGTCGGGCAAAACGGCGCGGGTCAGCGACGCGGTCGGTGCGCTGAGCGTGACGCTGTCACGTCAGCAGTGGTTCCGCATTCGTAAGGCCGCGCTGGGCTACGATGTGCCCTGAGCGTAAAACTGCGTCAATTTTCAGCAGAGTAGCGCAACAGCGACCAGACTTATTGCACACCCTGGTATGCAAACGGAGTCATCATGAAAATGAAAGCAGTCGCGCTATTCGCGCTGATCGCCTGTGGGTCAGCCCACGCCGCCAGTGAACAGGTGACGGTTCATCAGGTCACCGCTGAGGGCATAGGGAAATCGCTGGGCACCGTAAAGATTGATGAGACAGAGTATGGTCTGAAGTTCACACCGGATCTGAAAGGGCTGACGCCGGGCATTCATGGATTCCATGTCCATGCCAAAGGCAGCTGTGAGCCGGGCGAGTCTGAGGGCAAAGTGGTGGCTGCCGGGGCGGCCGGCGGGCATCTCGATCCGGCTAACACCGGCAAACATCTGGGGCCGTATGCGGAAGGGCATCTGGGCGACCTGCCTGCGGTCTATGTTGATGACCAGGGTAACGCCACCTATCCGGTACTGGCACCACGACTGAAGTCGCTGAGTGAGATTAAAGGCAAAGCCCTGATGGTCCATGTCGGCGGTGACAACCATGCCGACCATCCCAAACCGCTGGGCGGTGGCGGGGCACGTTACGCCTGCGGCGTTATCTGAATTTCCGGGCGGCCCATGCAAGCCGCCCGCTTTTCTCCTGCGTGTTTATTAATTGTTGTACCATCCCCTGCATTTCCCCCCTATGATATTGATTCAGGTACGAAAGCGTGATGGGGAAAGGAGCAGGAACATGAAATTCAAGGGCGCATTACTGCTGAGTCTGCTGCTGGTGGGATGCGATAAACCCAATGATACGCAACTGGTTACTGAAACCGGGCGGGAGCTTCAGCGCACCATTGATACCAGCCCGATGCGTGTCACCTGCGAAAAGATTGCCAAAGGTCGCGAATGGCTGAGCCGCAGCACGGTGCGCAGGCTGGAAGCGAAGGGGTGCGATCAGGTCTTCCGCAGCGCCACGGAAACCAATTTCACTGAAACCACGATTTATCGCCGCACCATGACCATGGTGTGCGGCGGCATTCACGGTCAGAGCTTCACCGGCAGCGAACTGACGCGCCGCTTTATCTTCTCACCGGATGAGAAAGCGCTGGTGATCGAACCGATGACCGAGATGGATAAGACCCGTTTTGAGGGGCACAAAACGCTGCAACAGCTGCAGGACGATTTTAACCGCCAGCAGCAGCAGTATTGTCAGTAGTCAGGCCGGTACCGCCTGTTTCAGCTGTGCCAGCGAACAGCGCAGGCGCCAGATAATCCCCGCCAGTTCACTGGCCTCGTTGCTGCCCTGCGCCAGCAGCGAGGCGATCGTCTCCTCCAGTTCCAGCAGCATCCGATCAAGCGAGCTGTGCTGCACGCCACGGCTGCTGATAATCTGCTGTAAATTCTGCAGGCTCTCATCGCGAAACCGCAGCAGCGACGCCGGACCGGCATCCCAGTCACGCAGCTGCCAGACAATATGCGAGCAGTTGAGCAGCACCACCCCCCAGCGCAGCAGCCAGACCCGCGCCTGTTCATCCCGGCTGTGACTGAGCTGGCTGATGCGATGGTAGATCTGCGATTCAAAGCGACTTTCGCTGAGCCGGGGCTGTCGCCGCAGCTGATCGAGGAACGCCAGCCGCAGTGCCCGGATATGCCGTCGGCTGCGCCGGGCATCGGAGCTGGGGCGCAGGATCTGGAAAGCCAGCCAGGCAAGCAATACCCCGCACACTTTGGCAATATTATCGTTGAAGAACGCCTGATAGTCCCAGACGGGCGGGTTAGTGACCGCGATAAACGAGCCCATAAAGACGATGAACTGTCCCCACATCCCGGCACGCTGTTTCTGCTGTAACTTAAAGAGTTGCAGCGTCACCAGCAGCGGAAACAGAACCAGTAAAAAGGGCCACAGCAGGCTGATCTGCACCATCAGGCCGAACTTCATCACAAAACTGAAGGCAAACAGCCACAGCAGCGTTTTCAGCAGCAGCGTCACGCTGCCGCCGGGTGAGGGCGCAGAGGCGTAGAGCACACAGGCGATCGCGGTCAGAGTCAGGGCGGAAGCGCCTGAAGACCACTGCGTGTTGATCCAGAAGGCGCAGCCCAGCACGATAACGCAGAAGGTGCGCAGGGCGCTCCAGCCCGCTTCGGCACTGTCACTGTCGCGCGCCAGCGCCGGAACCGGCGGAGGCTGAAAGCGGGTATCCGCATCGGCACGATCCAGCAGCCTGATCCAGCGCAGCACATTGAGGTACATCCAGCAGAAGTAGCGCAGCCGGTGAGAGAATGCGCGCTGCCGATAGTCCCCCGACGCCGCCGGTGTCACGCTGCGCAGGATCTGTGCCAGCCGGTATTTGTCGCAGTCCGGTTTCGCCAGCTCCGCCAGCAGCTGTTGCAGCGCCTCAAACAGCGCGGCAGGGGCGTCGGGCCAGTTCAGCAGCATGCGGCGCAGACTGGAGAGCACGCTGGTGAGGCGCAGCTGCTGGTGCAGCACGTAGTTCAGGACGTTGTTCTGGCGGCGAAAGCGATAGTGACTCCAGAACGCCTGAATGCGCAGCAGATTCATGGTCAGGATCTGGCTGATGACCGTCTCATGCGCGGTGCGGATCCCCTCACTGGCGGAAGGCTGTAGCAGCAGGACCGCATGTTCCAGCAGCCGGGCGTGCATCTGCTTCAGCGAGGTAATCAGCGTCTCACCATCGGAAGTGCTCGGCAGCACCATCATCATCAATCCGGCGCAGAGGATGCCGGAGATCACTTCGCAGACGCGCGCCTGGGCGATGGTCCACAATGCGGTAATGTCCGTAATATTGACGCTGCTGAAGGCGATGATGGCGGCGGTATAACCGGCCAGGGAGAAGGCGTAGGCGACATTATTCTGATAGTGGCTGGCAATGCCGGTGCAGAGCGCCAGCCAGCCAGCGATGGCAAAGGTGAACAGCCATGGTTCATTCAGCGTGTGACCGGCAATCAGCAGGGCGGCGCTCGCCCCGACCAGGCTGCCGGCGATGCGGCCGAGGCTTTTACTGATTGCCCCGCCGACCGTGGGAAAGCTGATGACGGCGGCAGAGGTCATCGCCCAGTAAGGTTCATCGAGATCCAGACCGTAGGCGATACTCAGCGCCAGACACATTGATATCGCGTTGCGCAACGCGTAGCGCCACTGTCCACCCGTCGCCTTAATCCAGGGCAGCTGATCCCAGGCCAGCCACTGCATATTCATGGCTGGATGGAGATGGTGCAGCTGGTACCGGCAATCAGCTCAGTGTGTGCCGGAAGCGGGTCGAGACGAATGCGCACCGGCACCCGCTGCGCCAGCCGTACCCAGGGCACATTGGGTTTGATATCGGGCACCAGACCGCTGTCCGTCTCAATGCTCTGGTCGTAAATGGCGCGACCTATGCTCTCCACCTGGCCCTGCAGCTGCGCGCCATTGCTGTAGAGCACCACCTGTGCCGCGGCGCCCGGATGAATATGGCGCAGCTTGGTCTCTTCAAAATAGCCCATCACGTAGTAAGAGTGACTGTCCACCAGCGCAAACAGGGGCGTTCCCGCCGCGGCATAGTTGCCCGGCCGCAGCGTCAGATTGGTGATCCAGCCATCTGTCGGGGCGGTCAGCGTCGTCTGCTGCAGGTTCCAGCGTGCCCGCTCCCATTCCGCCTGCGCCGCTTTGGCACTGGCAGCCGCGGCCCCGGCGCTGAGGCGCGCCGCATCGAGATCTTCTGCAGAGATAATGTTACGCGGCAGATGAGCGCGCCGGTTAAATTCATGCTGCGCTTTCGCCAGATCCGCCTGCGCTTTGCTCAGCTGGGCGGCGGCGTTGTCGAGCGCAATCTGCCACGGCACCGGGTCGAGCGTCAGCAGCTGCTGGCCCTGATGGACAAACTGATTATCGGTGACGCTGAGCTGAGCAATCCGGCCCGACACCTGAGGCGTAATATCCACCAGCTCTGCCCGCACCTTACCGTCGCGGGTCCAGGGGGACTGCATGTAATAGTTCCAGAGCCAGCCCCCCGCCAGCAGCGCCAGGGCGAAGACGATGAGGGTGGAAAAATATTTTACCGCGTTAAATTTCATATCGATTATCCGTGACCGATGAGCCAGAGTGCGGCGGTAACGCACAGCACAAACAGGGAGAGATCAAACAGGGTGGGATGCCAGACGTCGCCGGAGTAGATCCAGCCGCGCACCAGGGGGTGGATCAGCAGCCAGAAAAAGAAGCCAAGGAGCACCGCCTTGAATATCGGCGGAAAAAACAGTGAGGCGCCCACGACCAGATCGGTCAGCGGTTTCGCGCCTGAAAAAGCGGAGGTGAGCACGTGATAACATCCCTCGTTAACCCAAACGGCAGGGGGAGAGCGCTGCCGCGATTTCCTGGCCTGGCCCGGGATTTGTAATTTGTCCTGTAAACTCGCAGAATAGTGTAGAATCTGGCTTGATAGCTAGCAAGCTAATTATAAGGAGATGAAATGGATACGCCCCTCGGAACGGATTTATCTCGCCTGGTGCGCATCTGGCGCGCGTTGATTGATCAGCGGCTGAAGCCGCTTGAGCTGACTCAGACTCACTGGGTGACGCTGCACAATATTCATCAACTGCCGCCCGAACAGTCGCAGATCCAGTTAGCCAAGGCGATTGGCATTGAACAGCCCTCCCTGGTCCGCACGCTGGATCAGCTGGAAGAAAAAGGGTTAATTACCCGCTCGACCTGTGCCAGCGATCGTCGCGCCAAGCGCATCAAACTCACGCAGCAGGCGGAGCCTATCATTGAGCAGGTGGAGAGCGTGATTGATGAGACGCGGGACGACATTTTGTCCGGCATCAGTCGGGAAGAGATCAGCCAGATGGTGACGCTTATCGCCCGGCTTGAGAAAAACATTCTCGAACTGCAGAACAAAGAGAAATAAAAAACCGACGCCCAGGCGTCGGTTTTTTTTGCTATCTCAGCGAGGTGAAACGGTGACCTGGCTGCCGTTAGAGGCCATCACGACACGCTGGCCAACGGAATAGCGTGAGGCGGCCTGTTTCTGAACCACCATGATGGTGTTGCCATCATCCTTGCGGATTTCCAGCTCAACGCCATCGGTTTTATTGATTGCGCCCTGAACGCCCTGGCCCGCAACGCCGCCCAGTACCGCACCACCGGCTGTCGCCAGGCTACGACCTGCGCCGCCGCCAATCGTGTTACCCAGGAAGCCACCCAGCACGGCACCGCCGATGGCACCGATAACGTTACTCTCATCGCCACCCTGGATTTTCACCGGGCGAACGGAAACTAACGTACCGTAAGAGACGCTCTGCACCTGCTTGGCTTCACTGGCACTGTAGGTATCACCCGACAGCGTACTGGTATTGCTACAACCTGCCAGCATGACACCGGTCAGAGCGACCACAATTACACGCTTAATCATCTGAAACTCCTTTAGTCGAGAAGGCGCCACGTTTACCGCTGTATCCTGCTCACAGTATAAGACACAAACCTGGCAAATTAATCCCTGTCCGAATAAAACACGGTTGAACGAAGCATAGACTATGTAAGATCAACAATAATTCAATCGTGGATCAAAAATAGTCCCGCGGCGTTACCGGTCAGCACATTTGGATAAAAACAAATTAATCATAGAATTAGCGGGTGTAATTTGTCAGGCTAGCCGCAGATAAATTGCACCTCCCGCCGGATGTAAGGAATGGCTATGAAATCAGGACGCTATATCGGAGTAATGTCAGGCACCAGCCTGGATGGAGTGGATGTGGTGCTGGCGGCCATTGACGAAAATATGGTGGCTCAGCAGGCGAGCTATTCGCATCCTATCCCCGCCGGGCTTCGCCAGGCGATCCTCGCGATTTGTCAGGGACAATCCCTGACGCTGTCGCAGCTGGGGCAACTGGACACCCGTCTCGGCCAGCTATTTGCCGAGGCGGTCGTCACGCTGATGAAGCGCGAATCCCTTGAGGCCAGCGATATCACGGCGATTGGCTGTCATGGTCAGACCGTCTGGCATGAGCCGCAGAGCGACGCGCCCAACACCCTGCAGATTGGCGACAACAACCAGATTGTGGCGGCGACCGGCGTCACGGTGGTGGGCGATTTCCGTCGCCGTGACATGGCGCTGGGCGGGCAGGGCGCGCCGCTGGTGCCGGCTTTTCATCAGGCCCTGCTGATGGATGCCACGGAACGCCGCATGGTGCTGAATATTGGCGGCATCGCCAACCTTTCGCTGCTGATACCGGGGCAGCCGGTGCGGGGTTTTGATACCGGTCCCGGGAATATGCTGCTGGATGCCTGGATCTGGCGGAATCAGGGCCTGCCGTATGACAAAGATGCGCAGTGGGCGCGAAGCGGCACGCGGGTTCCGGCGCTGCTGGAGGCGCTCTTAAGGGAGCCCTGGTTTGCGCTTCCGCCACCCAAAAGCACCGGGCGCGAGCACTTTAATCTGGGCTGGCTGGAGCAGCATCTGCGCTATTTCCCGGGGCTGGCTCCGCAGGATGTGCAGGCGACGCTGGTGGAGCTGACCGCCATCACCATCACCCAGCAGATATTGCTCAACGATGGCTGTGACCGTCTGCTGGTGTGCGGCGGCGGCAGCCGCAATCCGCTGCTGATGGCGCGCCTGGCTGCTCATCTTCCCGGCACCGAAGTGACCACCACCGATGCGGCGGGTATCAGCGGTGACGATATGGAGGCGCTGGCGTTTGCCTGGCTGGCGTTTCGCACGCTCTCCGGGCTGCCGGGCAATCTGCCGGCGGTAACGGGTGCGCGGGAGAAGAGCGTGATTGGCGCCATCTATCCGGCCAATGCGCTCTACCGGCGTTAACCTGCGAACCGGGGGCGGTCAGCCCCCGATGGGTAAGGGGTGACCGTCAGGCGGCACCGGGGAGATGAGTGAGGTTACGGACGCCGGTAATCACGGTTGCCACCATGGTTTCGCGTCGGGTAATGACTTCGACCTGATAAAAACGGCTGCGGTAGGCGATGGAGTAGATGATGGGATGGTACTTGTTGCCTTCTCCGTAGCGGGCGTAGTGCGCTTCGAGCGCACGGGTTGCTGCCAGGATATGGGAGGGTTCTTTATCACCGCGGATGATTTGCTTCATTCAGTTCCTCAAATGCTGTCCCTGGAGTCACGTCGCACGCATGGCGCGTTGCGCTGGCCTAAACACTGAACATCTGACTGCTAAATCGGTAATCACAGACTGGGCAATAACTGACTCTGCCGGGCGAAGATGACAGAAAAATGATCGCCCGGCGCTGTTTATTATTTAGCAGTCGCCAGGGGATCCGGCAAGGCAGGGAAGCGCAAAATCATCCAAATCGCAGGGGGTTAAAGCAGCTCTGGCCAGGCGACGGCCGCAATGCGGTTCAGCTCAGGTTTTGAGAAGAGGAAGCCCTGAAACTGGGTCACGCCTGCCGCTTCGAGCCACATCCACTCTTCGGGCTGTTCGATGCCCTCCGCGATCACGCCGATCTCCAGTGACGAGCAGCATTTCAGAATCGCATGAATGATCGCCTGCTTCGGTCCGCTTTTATGCACGCCTGAGATAATCGCCCGGTCAATCTTGATCTTGTCGGGCTGAATGCGGGTCAGCAGCGACAGCCCGGCGAAGCCGGCGCCAAAATCGTCCAGCGCGAGGCTGATGCCCGCCGCCTTCAGCTGGCGAAGGGCCGCTTCAAAGGCATCCGGCTGCGAGATAATTTCATTCTCGGTGAACTCCACCATGATCTGCTCCGGCACCAGCCCCTGGGCCGCGATCGCCTCCAGCAAAAACGGAACCGCATCGGGCACTTCCACCAGGGTCATCGGCAGCAGGTTGATCGACAGGGTCATCCCCTCAATCCCCAGCTGTTTTGCCTGAGCAAACGCGATTTTTTTCGACTGCAGATCGGTCTGATAGAGCTGTTCACGTGACAGTCCGGCAAAATAATCCAGTGGCGGTTCACCCTGCGGGCCGCGCAGCAGTGCCTCCAGTGAAACGATTTCACAGGCAAAAGGATCGACGATCGGCTGAAACGCGAAGCTGACCTCATCCGTCGCCATCAGTGCGGCATCGCCTTCACGCTGCTCTGACTCGTCGCGGATAAAGGTCCAGCCGCTGGCAGAAGGGATCTCAAAATAGTTCTCTTTTTCCCGCGCTTCGACAAAGGTGCGCAGGAACTGCAGGGCGCGGTCGGAATAGGTCATCTGGTAGCGGGTGGTGCATTTCTCCAGCACCGCTTCCAGTACCGTCTCTTTATCGTGCAGACGGAGATCGAACAGTTCCATACCGACGTGACCAAACCGTCGCGCTGGCGCGTAGTCGCGCAACAGTTCAACCAGATTATGATGGCGCGGATCCTGGCAAATCCGGTTATAGACCGCTTTTACGGCCGCTTCCGGACCTTCCAGCAGCTGAAAAAAGTGTGTTCCATTGAACAACAGAATCCCGGTGACGCTGGATGATTTGTTGATTTTGTTCGCTTTTAATGCCAAATCATGCAGAAGCCCCAGTGACACATTTTCAGTGATGTGGCTTCTGTAGATGATTGTCGACAACATAAAGATTTCCGGGATTTTTTATTTTTTGTTAACACACCTTACCAGAAGGTTCTCCTGGGGAGAACGAGGGGGAGTGCGCCTTTCTTACTCTGGAACTATTTTAGTCGACAGGAAGCGCTGAATCACCTTTTCCCAGCGCACGCTGCATAAAAACCGTATCCAGCCAGCGGCCCTGTTTGAACCCGACCGAACGCAGGATGCCGGTCATCTCAAAGCCCGCTGCGCGATGCAGCGCAATGGAGCCCTGGTTCCCGCTGTCGCCCACGTTAGCGATCAGCTGACGAAACCCCGCCTGCTCTGCCCAGGCAATCGCATGATGTAACAGGCGTGACCCGACGCCACGCTGCTGAAATCCCGGATCGATATAGATCGAATCTTCCAGCGTGTGCCGGTACGCATGGCGCGGACGATAGGGGGCCAGATAGCAGAAACCGCGCACCTCACCGTCGCTGACGGCGATAAACCACGGCAGGCCCGCCTGCTGAATCTTGTGCATCCGCCCGGCGATTTCGGCGACGTCAGGCGGAACCGTCTCAAAGGAGCCGGTGCCATTAAGGACATGCCAGGCGTAAATCTGCTGAATCGCCGGGATATGAACATCCTCTGCTGCAAAAATTTCCATTGTCACGCTCCGGTATTATCTTTAACGGCTGTACCCGGTGAAAAAACAACGGTATAGCGGGTCGTCAGGGGACGCAATGAAAATCTTGCGGGTGCGCATTCTCTCCTGTCGGCTCGCTTACCAGGATTAATCCTGGCAAATCGGAGGGCAGAATGCCAGGCAGCATGAAAGAGGCGATATCCGGGGGTATTAAGCCTTTTCTGAAAACCGCACCAGCCGGATGATTCATTCCAGGGTTAGGGCTATTATCTCTGCGGTTTCGGTTGAGCTGAATTAATATCCGGGGGTGCGGCGTGATGCGATTTGTTGATTTTCTGAAAAGTAAGCAGGGGCTGCGCGCCGCGAGAAATCACTGCTTTGAATTAAATGGTGTGGTGCTCGGTCATTTCACTGCGCTATTTCTGCACGATAACCAGATTATTTTTACCAAAGATGGCAGGCATTGCGTCGTGCCTTATTATCTTGGTGCCGATGACGATTTAACTGAGCAGACGATTAATCCGCGCATTAATAATATCCGGGCGCTGAACTGATTAATTTTGCTCTCGCCCGCCACGCTTAATAACCTCCGCGTGCGGAGGTCATATTAATTCACCAGAAAATGTGCGTTATCCCTCTTTTCGCTCTGTTCACGGCTGCCGCCGATCGCGCTGTGGCGCTTTCACACGGCGCGGGGCAACAAACAGCAGCAGCAGGGCACTGGCAGCAAACAGCGTCAAAGCCGTAACGGCGCCCAGCGCGGCATAGAGCTGGCCAAACAGCAGCGATCCCACCACCTGACCTGCCGCCAGCATAAAGAACAGCATCCCGACGCCGGTTGCCGGATCGTCAGCGGTGGCCTGCGCGCCCCAGACCAGTAACACTCCTGACAGCGTGACATAGCCCGCGCCACAACAGGCCACCGCCACCATTAAGCCCGCAGAGTCGCCCCGGCTCAGGGCCAGCACCAGCAGCGGCACGGCCATTCCGCATAGCGCGAGCCGGTAGACCCCATTCAGTCCGATACGGGCAGCCAGCGGGCCGGTAAGCACACCGGCAATGCCCGCTCCTCCGGCAATCAGCCAGAGCAAACGGGCGCTCTCCGCATCCATGCCGACGTGCTGACGCAGCAGCACCGATCCAAAACTCCACCAGGCCGCACTGATCAGACCTGAAACAAGCGCAATGCCCATCAGCCGCCGCAGCGCGCGGCAGTACAGGCGCGGCTGCCCGTGACGCTTCTGCGGCCTGTGAGCAGCGGTGTGAGAGGATAAGTGACGCATCACCGGCAGCGCACAGGCCAGAGCGAGCAGGGCGAAGAGCCCGCAGGCGGCGCGCCAGCCGCCCGGCAGCGTGCCGAGAATGATAACGGAGAGGATAATTCCTGCGCTGGTACCGGCATTGATCAGGGTGTTGATGCGCGGCTGGCGCGCCGCGGGCACACAGGCACTGACTGCCGCCGCCAGGGCGGGAGATGCCAGGCCGGAACTGAATCCGGCGATAAAGAGCCCGGCCGCGAGCAGCAGCGGCGAGGTGGCGAGGGCAAGCAGCAGCAGACCTGCCGTCGCACAGAGTGAGGCGAGTAGCGCCGTCAGCCGCGCACCGTAGCGCCGGGCCAGCGCCGCGGCGCTGAGAATGGTCAGACAGTAAGAGACAAAGCTGCAGGCGGAGAGCAGACCCGTCTGCTGCGGGCTTAACGGGATCGCTGCCGATATGGCGGGCAGCATCAGCCCCCATGAGAAGCGGGCCATGCCATAGGTTACTGCGATCAGGCTGAAGCCCGTCAGAGCCAGCGCAGCAGGCGACCTCATCAGGAAGCCCCTTTCTGGAGCAGCAGCTGGCTGGCGATCTGCGCCGCATGCTGCGCGGCGGCGGGGCCGGTAATCAGCGCGGTGGTAATCGCCCCTTCAAAGAGCATCCAGATGGCATCGCTCAATGATTGATCTTCGGCACCGTGCAGGCAGGTTACACAGTCGGTGATGTAGCGGCGCATGGCGGCGCGGAATGCCAGCGCCTGCTCTGCCAGCGCCTGATCCCGTCCGGCATATTCTCCCCAGGCTTTAAGGAAGAAGCAGCCGTGCGCACCGTTTGCCTCTGTCCAGCTGGCCAGCACGCTAAACAGCTGCGCGATCGCCTCCGGCTGGTGGGCCGGCAGCAGCTCAGCCATAAATCGCTGCTCACGCGCCGCCATCACCGCAGAGGTCATCGCCTCGCGTGAGGGAAAGTGATGATAGAAGGTTCGGGTGGAGACGCCCGCTTCCCGACAGAGCTGGTCGGTACTTGTGGCGTGGAACCCGTGGGTGTAAAACAGCCGCTCGGCAGCCTGAATGATGTCATCGCGTTTTTTCATCCTTTAAAAGTAAACCGTTCGTTTTACTTTTGCAAACCGGGCACGGCTGGATGCGTCCACCGGTATTGATAAATCCGCGAAGCCGGGGGATTTAGCGTTCCGCTTAGAGGCGCGCCTTCTGTCGCTTTCACACTTTTTCAGCTTCAGTTCATTAATACTCATAATTACCCCTGCGGGGGTAAGTGATTTCAGCGCTGCGTCTGATATGACCCGGACGGCAGAAGCTTTTATTCCTGAAGGATTTCATTTTAAGCGATTGTTTTATATGTATAATTTAGATTATATGCTGTTCTGGCATGCATTAGCACGGTAAATGCTTATGACGCGCTGAAGCGGCAGGCGGGGATCGGCGGCGATAAATAGCTGAAGCGAGTGAAGCGGGTAAAAAGGGCATATTCTCAAAGTCAGTCTGCCCTCTGTAATAAAGTGGTTTTAGGGATAATTCTCAGTTAGTTTAATAAAGCTTCAGATTACAAATAAAATCTCTTACGAATTTTGGTTCGTTTTTTTAAGACACATACAGCAACTATCAGGATGACTACCATGCTCAAAGCCAGCTATTATTATCTGTGCCCGCGTCCCATGGGTGGATGGATTTTACACAAAGAAGGTTGCGTTAATCTGTCAAAGAACGATAAGCGCGTGTTTATTGGTTCGCTTTATACCCGTCAGCAGGCGCTGGCCGTGGCGAAAATACATCATGCCAATGCCATTCTCTGTAATGCCTGCCTGAGTACTTTTATTTGCCCGGGCAGCAGTACGGTAATTAAACCGGCACGCGCTGCCACGCCAACCCGTCATACGCCAAAACATTAAGCGCCGGGCTCTTTTTCCGGCAAAGCAGATAAGGGCGGGAATAAAAGCAGGGTAGTCTGAATTAAAAAAGGGCAGCGTTAATACGCTGCCCTGAGGATTACGCCTGTTTAGGCTGTCCGTTTGATGCGGTCAGCCCGCCATCGACCGGCAGATTGACGCCGGTAATATAGCTCGCCTCATCGCTCGCAATAAAGACAATAGCCCTGGCGATATCATCCGCCTCACCCGCGCGACGCAGTGGAATACGATCGTAAAACCGCTCAAGCAGCGCCGGATCCTGTTTGGTATCTTCCGTCAGATCGGTAAAGGTAAAGCCCGGGCAGATCGCATTGATGCGGACGCCGTCCGCGCCGTAGTCCATCGCCAGGGCGCGCGTAAAGTTGGTGATCGCCCCTTTGGCGGCATTGTAGATGCTCATGCCCCAGTCACCGCCTAAGCCGGAAACGGACGAAATGTTAACCACGTTACCTTTGCTCTTCAGCAGGGCAGGCATGAAGTAGTGAACGCCGTGGAAAACCCCGTCCAGGTCGGTTTTCATCAGCGTTTTCCAGTCCTCAAGGTCCACTTCATGGATGCGGCCCTGGACAATCACGCCAGCATTATTCACCAGCACGTCAACCCGGCCATATTTATTCAGCACGGTTTCTGACAGTTGTTTAACCTGGGCAGCGTCTGAGACGTCGCAGGCCGCTACCAGGTGGTCACCCGGCGTCAGTCCGGCCAGCGTCTCTTCGAGTTTCTGCGCGGTGCGTCCCACCAGCACCACTGACGCGCCTTCTTCTGCAAAGCGTTTTGCGCTCGCCTCACCAATGCCGGACCCGGCACCTGTCACAACCACAACTTTCTGCGTAAATCTGGACATTATGCCTCCTTATCAGCATCAATTTTCACGTTTAACAACCGGTTAAGCCTGGCAGTGATTGCCAGAAATTCAAGCGCAGCGTCAGAGGCGCTGCGCCTGAAGCCTTACCGTCATCCCTAATCAGGGACGTCTGAACAGGGCGAAGCTGCGTCCTTCCAGCTCAAAATCCTTCTCTTTGGTGATGACCAGACCGCGTTTCGCCACGTCGCTGGTGGTCAGCTCCAGCACCCAGCCCCCTTCACCAAACTGCGGGATGCGGAAGGGCACGTTGCCCTCAAACGGGTTAAGCAGCATCAGCACATCGTGCCAGATGCCCTCTTCGGTCTGCAGGTCGGGCCGCCCGATATAGACGCCCAGCGTGGAGCCTTCATCCCACTGCTCACTCTGCTGGAACCCGCCGCCGGCGTTAAACCATTTGATATCCATGCCGTCGCGCCAGTTCTCCCGACGCAGCAGAGGCTGCTGCGCACGCAGGCTCAGGATCTGGCGGGTGAACGCGCGCAGCGCTTCGGCGGATTCCGGCAGGTTATCCCAGTGAACCCAGGAGATTTCACTGTCCTGGCAGTAGCCGTTGTTGTTGCCCATCTGGCTGCGGCCAAACTCATCGCCTGCCAGCAGCATCGGCGTGCCGTGTGAGAAGATCAGGGTGGCGAGGAAGTTACGCTTCTGGCGCTCACGTACGGCGTTGATGCCTTCGTCGTCCGTCGGGCCTTCTGCGCCATAGTTGTACGATCGGTTGTCATTGTGACCGTCGTTGTTATCTTCGCCATTCTCATCGTTGTGCTTGTCGTTGTAGGAGACCAGGTCGTTGAGCGTGAAGCCATCGTGCGCCGTCACGAAGTTGACGCTGGCCCACGGGCGACGGCCGTGCTGATCGTAAAGATCGCCGGATCCGAGCAGACGGGCGGCAAAGTCGGTCGAGACGTTGTTGCCTTTCCAGTAGTCGCGCACCGTGTCGCGATACTGATCGTTCCACTCTGCCCAGCCGGGCGGGAAGCTGCCGACCTGATAGCCACCCGGTCCGATATCCCAGGGTTCACCAATCAGCTTTTTCTGTGACAGGATCGGGTCCTGCATTACGGCATCGAAGAAGCCGCCGCGCGGGTCAAAGCCATCCGGTTCGCGTCCCAGAATGGTGCCGAGGTCAAAACGGAAACCGTCGATATGCATCGACTCAGACCAGTAGCGCAGCGAATCGAGCACCATCTGCAGCACGCGCGGATGCGAGGTATTGACGGTGTTGCCGGTTCCGGTGTCGTTGATGTAGTAGCGGTGCTGATCCGGCAGGGTCCGGTAGTAGGAGAAGTTATCGATGCCTTTAAACGACAGCGTCGGCCCCAGCTCATTCCCCTCGGCGGTGTGGTTGTAAACCACGTCGAGGATCACCTCAATGCCGGCATCATGAAAGGCGCGAACCATGTCGCGGAAGCCCTGAATGCCGCGCGGGCCGAAGTAGCGGGTCGCGGGCGCAAAGAAGCCCAGCGTGTTGTAGCCCCAGAAGTTTTTCAGCCCTTTATCCAGCAGATGCTGATCGTCCGGGAACCAGTGCACCGGCAGCAGCTCGACCGAGGTAATGCCTAAGCTTTTGATGTAGTCGACGGTCGCTTTATGACCCATGCCGTCAAAGGTGCCGCGCAGTTCGGGCGGCAGCGCCGTGTTGAGCTGGGTAAAGCCTTTAACGTGGGTTTCATAGATCACCGTTTTCGGCCATGGCACGTTCGGACGGTTCCTGTCCTGCCAGTCAAACTCGTTGGGATCGATAACCCGGCACTTCGGTGTAAACGGCGCGCTGTCGCGGCTGTCAAAAGTGAGATCTTTATCGTCGTGATAGAGATCGTAGGCGAAGTGCGCCTCGTTCCAGGCGATGTCGCCCGCCAGTTCGCGGGCGTAGGGATCGAGCAGCAGCTTGTTCGGGTTAAAGCGATGACCATTCTCCGGGTCGTAGGGACCATAGACGCGATAGCCATAAAGCGCACCTGGCTTCAGACCCGGCACATAGCCGTGCCAGATTTCATGGGTATATTCCGGCAGCTCCAGACGGGCGATTTCCGTTTTACCGCTGGGATCGTACAGACAGAGTTCCACCCGCTCGGCGTGGGCACTGAACAGGGCGAAGTTTACGCCCTGACCATCAAAGTTTGCCCCCAGCAAATGGCTGTAACCCGCCGTAATTTCAAAACGCTGACTGTTTGACATTGATGCCTCGTTATTCAGTGAACAGATTGACGCGTAAAAGAAAAAAGGTTTCAGCGTGCCACCAGCACGGCGCACCACTGCGACGCCAGGTCGCCCAGCGCCAGCGCATCGCCCGCATCGAGCGTGTTACCGCTCAGCACATCCTCATAATGGCGCTGACGCAGCCCGTCCGGCAGGGCGAGGCTGATCTCTGCCCAGCGCGCCGCAGGCGGCTGATCCAGGTTTTCCGGCAGGGCGTCAAAGACCCGGCGCGACACAATGACAATCACCGCCTGATCCCCATGGGTGCGGGCAAAGGCCAGCACCTTGTCCGGCTGCCCACCCCCGGCTTCCAGCGCCAGATAGTCGCCGTGGCGGAACAGGTCAGGTTGCTGCTGGCGCAGCGCCAGCAGTTTCACAATCGCCTGCTGATTAACCTGGCCACGCCGCCAGTGGGCCTCACTGCCGTCGTGCTGCGGCGCACTGAGCATGGCGGCCAGCGCGTCAAAGTCGGGCTCGCGGCGGTTATCGGGGTCGACCAGGCTGAAGTCCAGCGCCTCGCTGCCCTGATAAATATCGGGCACGCCCGGCGCGGTGAGTTTCACCACGGTCTGGGTCAGACTGTTGACCAGGCCCGCGCGGATAAAGGGCTGCAGCGCCTCGCAGAAGTCATTAAGGAAGGCGTGACTGGCGGGCGAGAGCAGGTGACGGGCATAGCCCAGCACCGCCTCTTCATAGGCGTCATTGTTGTCGGCCCAGTCGGTGCGCAGCTTGGCTTCACGCAGCGCTTTTTCCACGTAAACCACAAAGCGGGCTTCCAGCGCCGCCAGACCTTCCGCGTCGTCCGGTTGCAGGGTGGTCGGCCAGACTCCGGCCAGCGCTTCATAGAGCATCCATTCGACTGCCGGCTCCGGTGCCGGGCCATCTTTCAGCCGCACGACCTGATCCTGATTCATCTCGCGCCAGCGGCTCACGCAATCCGCCCAGCGCTGCGGCGCTTCGGTCAGGGTATAGAGCCGCGCACGCGCATCCTCACCGCGTTTGGTGTCGTGTGTTGAGGTGCCCGACAGTGCATCGGGCTGATGGTCGCGTCGCGCCTGCATTTCGGCGTGGAACTGCGCCAGCGAGAAGTGACGCGCCAGCGGTTCAGCGCCGACCTCGTTCAGCGCCAGCGCCATGTGCTGACGGAAAAACAGCGTATCTTCGACAGACTTCGCCATCAGCGGGCCGGTCAGCTGCTGGAAGCGGGTGCGGAACTGCGTGGCATCCTCGCGGGCCGCAGAGGCGACCTCTGCCCGCAGAATCCGGGTCAGAAAGTCGAGCGCCGCGCTGTCTGGTGCCGTGGCGCTGGCTTTCACCTGACCAACCACCTGCTGCAGCAGCTGCTGGTCGGCAGGGGTCAGGCCCTCCGGGGTGCCGTAGGTGCGATAGACCGGGAACGCTACCAGCAGCTCGCGCAGCGCATTTTTCAGCTCAGGCTCCGGCTGTGGCGTGCCCTCTGCGTCGGCGATCGTCAGCGCCAGCTGGAGTAACCGGTTAAATTCTCCGGCAAAATTACGGTTCGCCATCAACAGCTTGGCGGCGCGCAGCTCCGCTTTCATGTCCACGGTTTTGCCAATCACCGCCTGATAGGCTTTGCGCAGGCCACTCAGGCGATCGCTGTCGACCAGCAGGTTGGCGAGCGCCGCCATAAACTCATAGCCGGTGGTGCCGGAAACCGGCCACTCATCCGGCAGCTGTTCATCCTCACCCAGGATCTTCTCCACGGTGAGGTAGCAGTCGGGACCCGCCGCCTGGCGCAGCTGCTCCAGATAGCCGCGCGGATCGGCCAGGCCATCGACGTGATCCACCCGCAAGCCCTGCACCGCGCCGCTGTGAACCAGTTCAAGAATCAGCTGGTGCGCTGCGTCAAAGACCGTTTTGTCCTCCACGCGCACGCCCACCAGACCGGTCACCTCAAAGAAACGCCGGTAGGAGAGGTCGCGCGGCGCATCGCGCCAGGACATCAGTCGCCACGGCTGCTGGTCATGCAGGGCCGCAATCTCTGCGGCATCGCGCAGGGCGAGCACCGCCTCTTCCCGATCCTGCCAGGTCCGTGGGTCCAGCGGGTAGAAATTGTCAAAGTAGGCCAGCGCCGGCTTGCCGCTCTGCGGGTCACGCTGCACGCTGATCTCGCCATTCGCCAGCACCGCCTCAAAGGTGTCACCGAGGAACGGCAGTGTCAGGCGACGTGACCAGTCGATATCAAAATAGCTGGCGTAGCGACTCTGTTCGCCATGTTCGATCACGTCGCGCCACCACGGGTTCTCAAGCGACGCGGCCATATGGTTCGGCACAATGTCGAGGATCAGGCCCAGTCCGGCGGCCTGCAGCGCGGCGACCATCCGATCAAATCCTTCGCGTCCGCCAATGGCGGGCTCGATCTCGTTGACGTCGGTGACGTCATAGCCGTGGGTGGACTCCGCAGTCGCGCTGAAGATCGGCGAGGCGTAGAGATGGCTGATCCCAAGCTGTTTCAGATAGGGCACCAGCGCCGCGGCGCGGTCAAAGGTCATGCCGTTGCGGAACTGGATGCGATAGGTTGCGGTTGGAATAGTCATGCGGTTTCTCCCTTAGCCAGACGCACCACGATAGAGTCAGGCGCGAGTTCAGTTGCGGCCTGCGGCCAGGCAAACAGGGTCTTACCCGGCAGATCGGGGATCGGCTGCGTGCGGTTGCTGACGTTCAGCGCCAGGGAGAGCGTGCCCGCCGGGAAGTCCCAGCGCACCGCGAGGAAGCCCTCTGACGTCGTGATCACCTGGCCGGCGTCCCCCCCGGCGCTCTGCAGCAGCGGCACAATATGCTGCTGACGCAGGCTGAGCAGCTGGCGCGTCAGTGCCAGCCACTGCTGGCCTTCCGGCGTCTCCCTCTTCTGCCAGTTAAGTTTCGACTGTTCAAAAGTGGTCACATCATTAGGGTCCGGCACGGTTTCACCGTGACCGGCATGGCCTTCAAATTCTCTGGCGCGGCCTTCGCGCACCGCTTTAGCCAGATCGCCGTGGAAATCGGTGAAGAACAGGAACGGCTGGGTTTCGCCATACTCTTCGCCCATGAACAGCAGCGGGATATGCGGCGAGACCAGCAGGGTGGCCAGCAGCACCTGAGTGCGCGCCGCGCCAGCCAGGCTGATGAGCCTTTCGCCCTGCGCCCGGTTGCCCGTCTGATCGTGGTTCTGGATAAAGTCGACAAAGGCCACCGGCGGCTGGCTGCTGCTTTTCACTCCACGCGGTTCACCTGACTGCTTCGACACTTCGCCCTGATAGACAAAGCCTTCTGCCAGCGCCCGCGCCACCTGCTGCGCCGGATGATCGGCAAAGTCCTGGTAGTAGGCGTGATCTTCCCCGGTCGCCAGCACATGCACGGCGTTGTGGAAGTCATCGTTCCACTCCCCCGTGAACAGCGGAGCGTCGCCTTTTTCATCACGCGGATGAAGGAAGGTGACATTGCGGCAGTCTTCGGTGGTGAGATGGATAGGGCGATCGGTAATCGTCGAGCGGATGCGCTCGGCAATCTCAATCAGCACATGCTTTTCGCTGGGATCGTCAATCTGATCGATGGCGTCAAAACGCAGGCCGTCGAGATTAAACTCCTGCAGCCAGTAGAGCGGCGCCTCCACAATGTAGCGCCGAACCGCATCAACGTCATAGGCGATGCCTGCGCCCCACGGCGTCTTGCGCTCCTGATGGAAGAAGTCAGGCGAGAGCAGGGGCAGATAGTTGCCCTCCGGGCCGAAGTGGTTCAGCACGATATCGAGCACCACCGACAGACCGTGGCCGTGCGCTGCGTCGATAAAGGCTTTGAAATCATCGGGTGTGCCGTAGGCGGCGTGCGGTGCATAGAGCAGCACGCCGTCGTAGCCCCAGCCGCGGTTGCCGCCAAACTGCGACACCGGGAGCACCTCGATCATGGTAATGCCGGTTTCCGCCAGCACCGGAAGCTTTTCAATCGCGGCCCGGAAAGTGCCTTCGGGGGTAAAGGTGCCGATGTGCAGTTCATACACCACCGACTCCGGCCACGGACGACCGCGCCACGCCGTGTTCTGCCACTGATAAGCATCAGGATCGATCACCAGAGAGGGGCCGTTGACCTCCGCTTTCTGGGCGCGGGCGGCGGGATCGGGCACGGCTGTGCCATCGGCCAGCACAAAGTCATACTCTGCGCCGGCAGCCACACCGGCAACCTGCGTCTCAAACCAGCCGTCAGCCTGCGGGGTCATCTCTATGTCTTTACCGGAGAGGCGCAGCGTCACACGTTGCTGGCCGGTTGCCCAGAGGCGAAAACGCACCTCATCACGGGCAACCCGTTCAGCGCCCCAGCTTTTGGAAAAAGATTTGGATTCCATTCAGTTGCCTCATTTAGCCTGGAAATGCGCAATGGCGTCCATCGCGCGAAAAGGATGTTGATCATGCAAATGTCAAAAATCATAAACCTGCCAGCGAGACCAGGATGCCGGGTGGGCCGGCGCGTCTCTTCAGCCAGGAAGCTGGACTGGTATTCAGTGTGATGCGGTGGAAAAGGGCGGTGAGACCGCTTCCACGCGGCTACAGTGAATAATCATAGACTAAGATGTTGCCCTCGCCGGGCGGCGGAGGGGCTGGTGAACAAAATTTGCGTTTATGACGCTGAATCAGCGTGATCCGGGATGAGTGAAAGCGGGGGCGGCGCAGAAAAAGCTGACGGAGGGGGCGGATTCGCTATAAGCTCAGGCACGTCCGGACAGGCTCGCCCGTGACGCTGAATGTTTAAGGAGAGGATGTGAGGAAAAACGCCCTGTTAGCCGTGTTGCTGCTGCTTTCTGCCTGCTCTAACCGGGTCGGACACCGGCTGGACAATACGCATCTGCAGCAGATTCATGCCGGTCAGACCACCAAAGCCCAGCTGATCGCCCTGTTCGGCCAGCCCGACAGTGAAATACCCTACCCGGACGGGCAGCGGCTGCTGAAATGGACCTACAGTGAGGCGCGCACCCTGAATACCACCGAGGGGCAGACGCTGACCGTGCAGATGAAAAATGACAGAGTGCTGAACTATGCGCTGAGTAAAAGCTGAACCGCGCGGCAGCAGGGGCCGCCGCGCGTGGGGGGTTACTGTTCGCTGCTCTGCTGCGCGTCCCGGCTCCCGGGGTGCGGCTGAGCCAGCCGGGCGAAATCGGACCCCGCCGGATGCTGATAGATCTGCAGTTCAAACAGACGGGCCATCGAATAGATAAACTCAAAAATTTCCGCCTGGGTATTCTCATAATCCACCCACAGAATGGAGGAGGTGAAGCAGTAGATCTCCACCGGTAACCCATCCGGTGACGGTTTCAGCGGCCGCACCACGATATACATCTCTTTCTGAATATCGTGACGCTGGGCGAGCCAGGCGGTCAGGAACTTACGAAATACCATCAGATTGGTAATGCCGTTCTCCATAAACCAGCGGTCGCCAACGGCGCTGATGTCGCGCCCGTCCAGCAGCCCGGTAATCGCTTCGCTGGCGATGCGGATCTGGCTCATCGACTGCAACATCTCCTGATTCACAAAGGTGATCGACTTCTGATCCAGATAAAAGCTGCGCATGATACGGCGCGCACCGGAGGAGAACATCGCCTGCCAGTTCGTGTAGGTCTCGGTCAGGAAGTTCTTGGTCGGGATGCGCGAAATGGTGTTGTCCCAGTTGCGGATGGTGATGGTGTGCAGCGCAATATCGATCACCTCCCCGCTGATATTGTTATCCGGCATCTCAATCCAGTCGCCCAGCTGCAGCACGTCGTTGGAGGAGAGCTGAATATTGGCCACCAGCGACAGCAGCGTATGCTGAAAGATCAGCATCAGCACGGCGGCCACCGCACCCAGCGAGGAGATGATGATCGCCGGTGACTTGTTGGACATAATCGCCAGAATCATGATCGCGGCGATAATGTGCACCAGGATTTTACCAATCTGGATGTAGCCTTTGATCGAGTGATTCTTGCGCTTCGATTTGCGCGAATAGGAGCTGTTAACGATCTCCAGCACTTCGTTGAAGAAGATCGACAGATAGATAAAGAACAGGATGCCGCAGATGGTCTGCACGGCGATCTTCAGATGCTCCGGCAGGCCGGGCATGAACTGCAGGAAATTGTAGACCACAATGACCGGCACAAAATTGGAGAGCTTCTGCGAGAGGCGCACATCTTTGTCCAGCGGCACGCCCTGTTTGTGGCTGCTGAAGAAGACTTTCCTGACCACTTTGACGATGAAGAATTTGCAGATCAGGTGAGTGACCATCCCGGCCATTATCAGCAGCAGCAGGCTGAAGCTGGCCGACAACACGCTGTTTCCCTCAATAAAACGCATCAGACTCTGTATGTAATGCATGATAACCACGTGCAAAAAATGTAAGGGGCGAATTCAACCACAGCAGAGGGGCGGATGTTAAGCGGCGAATGCGCTCAGAGGCCTTCGCAGCGCTTTTTTTGTCCGGCTGAGTGTGCCTGGCATCACGCCGTGAAAAAGCTTTTCCATCAGGCACTCAGATAAACGCGGCGCTGGCCGATAACGCTACTATCTCCTCTGATATGAGCCTGCTCACATGATAAAAAATCTTAAAATAACGCACGGTATTCTGGCGGTGCTGGCCGTCTTCATCATTTTACTCACCCTGACCGGTTTCCTGTTCTACAACGGCATGGCAAAAGCCGATAAAAACTTCGTGGCCGCTGAGCAGCTGACGCTGCAGCAGCAGCACCTGAGCGATGCCGTGAAAACCCTGATCAAAACCCGCGTCACCATCAACCGCGTGGCGATCCGTTTCCTGAAGAATCAGCAGGACCCGAAATCGCTGGCGGCGATGGCGACGCTGCTGGAGCAGGCGGGGCAGTCTGCGGCGGCGGCCGACGCCGACTTCACCGCCTGGCAGGGGCTGACGCAGCAGGAGAAACAGAGCGACGCGCAGGCGACGCAGGTGAAGGCGGCCTATCAGCAGATGCGTGAAACCATGCTCGCCTCCATCACCTTTCTGAAGCAGGGCAACTACCCGGCTTACGGCAACCTGGAGGCGCAGGCCGCCCAGGATCAGCTCGACAGCGCCTATCAGGCCTGGCGTGCGCTGAACATCCAGCTGATGAAAGCGACCTCCGAGCATAATCAGCGCAGCCTGACGGATGCGCTCTGGACGCTGCTGACCATCGGCCTGATTACCGTTGTGGTGGCCGCAGCGGTCTGGATCGGGCTGCAAAAACTGCTGGTTGGCCCGCTCGGCAGGCTGACCGGTTACATGCGTGCCATCTCCGGCGGTGATTTAACCTCCGCGATTCAGCAGGAAGGGCGCAATGAGATGGGGCTGCTGGTTCAGGAGCTGCAGCAGATGCGCGATGCGCTGGTGGTGACCATCACCTCGGTTGATGACGCTACCCGTTCAATCTTCACCGGTGCGGCGGAGATCTCCGCGGGCAGCAGCGATCTCTCCTCCCGCACCGAACAGCAGGCCGCCGCGCTGGAGCAGACCGCGGCCAGCATGGAGCAGCTCACCTCGACGGTGAAACTCAACGCCGACAACGCCCGCCAGGCGACCACGGTGTCAAAAGAGGCGTCAACCACGGCGGTGCAGGGCGGCGAGACGGTGGCCCGGGTCATCGCCAACATGGATCAGATCAGCGAAAGCTCCGGTCAGATCGCCGGGATTATTGCTATTATCGACAGCATCGCGTTTCAGACCAACATTCTGGCGCTGAATGCGGCCGTTGAGGCGGCGCGCGCCGGGGAGCAGGGTCGGGGATTTGCAGTGGTGGCGGGTGAAGTGCGCTCGCTGGCTGGCCGCAGCGCCACGGCCGCGCAGGAGATCCGCGGCCTGATTGACTGCTCTGCTGAGCGGATCAGAACCGGTGCCGGTTACGCCGCGCAGGCGGGCAGCGCGATGGAGAGCATCGTGACATCGGTAAGCCGGGTCACGCAGCTGATCGAAGAGATCGCCGCCTCCTCGACCGAACAGACCCGTGGCATTGAGCAGGTCTGCATCGCCGTTTCAGAGATGGATGGCGTTACGCAGCAGAACGCCGCGCTGGTGGAGGAGTCTGCCAGTGCCGCCGCCTCGCTGGAGGAGCAGGCAAGTTACCTGCGTAAAACGGTCGCGGTTTTCAAAACCGGCACGCTGCACGCCGCGTTTACAGCCGCACCGGTCGCGAAGGCGATCGCCGCGCCACAGCGTCAGCCTGTCGCCGTGGCCGACAACGACAACTGGCAGAGCTTCTGACGGGAACGCCTTTTACGTCAGGGTTCCGCTTTCTCCGCCATAAAAAAAACCGCCCGGGGGGCGGTTTTTTTATTCACTTAAGGCATCAGGCCGGAACAGACTGTGCCTTCTGGCTGCGGGACCAGACGCGGTGCGCTTTCATCGCCTGCGTAAATTCAGAGGTCAGGGCGCTTTCCGCCGAGTCACCCTGCACGATGCCTTCTTCCTGATCGCCATCACCCAGACCGAACTGCGCTTTGAAGCGGCGCGCGTCGCCCACCAGGCCAATGACCTTGAGGTGCTTGTAGGCTTCCAGCAGGAAGTAGCGGGCATCACCACTTAACAGCAGCGCATCGATGTTGCCATCCGGTACGATCACCGCATCAAAGGTCAGCGAAGGCAGACCGGCGAAGGTGGCGTCGATCGGCAGTACGGAACCATCGTCGGCACGCACCTGGCCCATGTGCGGCGCCAGAAGTTTGGCGTGCACACCTTCCGCTTTCAGCGCCTGCAGGATCGCCAGCACACCGTCCGCTTTCACGCCGTCGCTCAGCAACAGTGCAACCTGACGGCCTTTGATCTCGCCATCCGGCACGGCATAGAGGCTCAGGCTGTCATCTTTGGTCAGGCCGTTGACCGGTGCCGGCGGCTGGATATTGCGCTGCTCGTCGGTCAGGGCGATGCCCAGATTGTCGGCCACACCCTGCGCCAGTTTGGTATCGATGCGCGCCAGATGATCCACCACGCGCTCACGAATATAGGCACGTCCTACTTTGCTCAGCTCAAACGAGTAGGCACCGATGATGTGCTGCTGCTCAACCTCGGTCTGGCTCTGCCAGAACAGGCGCGGCTGGGCATAGTATTCGCCGAAGGAGGGGCTGCGCTCGCGCACCTTGTGGCCTTCGATCCGCTCCTGATAGCTCTCGAAGCCGCCGCCTTTCGCCGCCGGTGGGGTTTCACGCGGCCAGTTGTCGTTGATCGAGTTCGGCTCGTAGTTAGCCGGGTTGGTGTCGATGTCCTGACGATGCATCCCCTGACGCTGGAAGTTATGGTAAGGGCAGGTCGGACGGTTAATCGGGATCTCGTGGAAGTTCGGGCCGCCCAGACGACTGATCTGCGTGTCGGTATAGGAGAACAGGCGACCCTGCAGCAGCGGATCGTTGGAGAAATCGAGCCCCGGCACGATATGACCCGGATGGAATGCCACCTGCTCGGTTTCGGCAAAGAAGTTGTCCGGGTTACGGTTCAGCACCATTTTGCCGACAATTTCAACCGGAACCAGCGCTTCCGGGATCAGTTTGGTGGCATCGAGAATGTCGAAGTCAAATTTGAACTCATCCTCTTCCGGGATCAGCTGCAGGCCCAGTTCATATTCCGGGAAATCGCCCGCTTCAATGGCTTCCCACAGATCGCGGCGGTGGAAGTCCGGATCGCGGCCGGTCAGTTTCTGCGACTCATCCCACAGCAGTGAGGCTTTACCGGCCACCGGCTTCCAGTGGAAGCGGACAAAGGTCGCTTTGCCTTCGGCGTTAATCAGGCGGAAGGTGTGAATCCCGAAGCCTTCCATGGTGCGATAGCTGCGCGGAATGCCGCGATCGGACATCGCCCAGATGACGTTGTGCATGGTTTCCGGCTGCAGGGAGACATAATCCCAGAAGGTGTCATGGGCACTCTGGCCCTGCGGGATTTCATTGTGCGGCTCCGGCTTAACGGCGTGCACAAAGTCAGGGAATTTATGCGCATCCTGAATAAAGAACACCGGGGTGTTGTTACCGACCAGGTCAAACACGCCCTCTTCGGTATAGAACTTGGCGGCGAAACCGCGGATATCACGTACGGTATCGGCAGAGCCAGCACCCCCCTGTACGGTGGAGAAACGCACGAAAACCGGGGTGGTCTGATTCGGATCGCTGAGGAACTGAGCTTTGGTCAGATCTTTCAGTGAGCGGTAAGGCTGAAAGTAGCCGTGTGCCGCTGAGCCGCGTGCATGCACGATACGCTCAGGAATACGCTCATGGTCAAAGTGCGTGATCTTCTCACGCAGGATGAAGTCTTCCAGCAGGGTCGGACCACGCGTACCGGCTCGCAGGGAGTTCTGGTCGTTGGCGATGCGGGTGCCCTGATTGGTGGTCAGCGGCTGGTTCGTGCCGTTTTTACGGCTGGCTTCAAGCTGGTCGAGTTTAGCGTTGTGGGTCTGTGGCGCTTTCAGGCTGCCTGGGGCAGTAGGCTGCTTGCCTGGCGGAGTGGGTTCGGCGGGTGGCTGATGCGAACCATCTTTCGGTGCCAGCGAACCCAGACCCGGCTCTGATGACTCTGGTCCGGTAGTGGGCGCACGGTGGCTCAGGGGTTTCTTCTCAGTTTCTTTCGACATTAATCCATGCTCCGGCTGTTGTTTTATTTTCGACGACACTAAATATAGAACAACCTGAACAATGCTGAGGGTAAACGGGGCATTTAATCCGGATGGCTGCCGCTTTTTCGTCCGGCTGAAAACGCACGCTTATCTGCGGGTACGCCTCGTCGCTTCGTTTATTCACCCCCTGTGCCGTCTGGCTTATCGGCGCGTCAGTGCCCGCCCGCCAGGCCATCCGCTCTGTTTTCCCTCCGCCAGCCTGACCTGCCATCTCTCCCCGCTGAGGCGCTGAACCGGGGAGATAACCATAAACAGATTTAATGTTGATAAAGCGGCAAACGGGTTGAATATGGAAATGTTATATCATAACATTTCATTTTGTAACTTTTACTGAGGGTCAGGTTGTGGTGAATCATGCAGGTAAATGGATAGGGATCGTGGCGGCGCTGTTAATCACGCAGCAGGTGCAGGCACACGGCAGTCACGCACATGGCAAACCGCTGTCAGCGCAGGAGCAGAAAGCCGCAGAAGGGGTCTTTGCTGACAGCGACGTGAAAGATCGTTCGCTTTCTGACTGGGATGGGCTGTGGCAGTCGGTCTATCCGCTGCTGCAGAGTGGCGAGCTGGATCCGGTCTGGCAGAAGAAAGCGCAGCAGGATCCCCATAAAACGGCCGCAGAATATAAAGAATATTATCGCAAAGGGTATGCCACCCGCGTCGATACCATCGGTATTGAAAATGGCGTCATGGAGTTTCACGTGGGCGACCAGGTCAGCGCCTGTCACTACCGCTATGACGGCTATAAAATCCTGACCTACAGCTCTGGCAAAAAAGGGGTGCGCTACCTCTTTACCTGTGAAGACGCGAACAGCCGCGCGCCAAAATATGTGCAGTTCAGCGACCACACGATCGGACCGCGTAAGTCTGCCCATTTCCATATCTTCACGGGCAACGACTCTCACCAGGCGCTGCTGGCGGAGATGGAGAACTGGCCGACCTATTATCCCTACCAGATGATGAATGCTGAGGTGGTGGAGGAGATGCTGCACCACTAAGCGCGGGGTAAGATGGCTCACGGGTGACGGCGGGTCGGGCTCCTGTCCGCCGTCCTTCTCCTGACCCGTGGCCGCGCTGTCAGCCCACCCAGACCGGGCGGCGCGAAGCGGGGATACCCATCACGACGCGGCGATAAGCCTCCTCCACCAGTTGCTGAATCAGGCCGGGCGAGAGGCCGTCACCGGGCGAGACCGTGATCCAGTGACGCTTATTCATGTGATAGCCGGGGGTAATAGAGGGGTAGATGACTCGGTGCAGCTCCGCCTGCTGCGGCTCGCATTTCAGCGTGATGATGGGCACCCCGCGCAGTTCGGTCAGCAGCAAAAACACTTTTCCACACACTTTATATACCTGATGTTTCGGCCCGAACGGATAGCTGCATTCGGCGGCGGGCAGCCGCTCCGCTGCGTCGATGGCGATGCACTGGATTTCATGGCCCTGCATAGCGTTTCTCCCTGTCACTCTATAGCCTGCCTCTGCGCCCCGCGACTGGCTGGTCGCCAGAGGCCTGTTACACTTCTGATAAGCATCAATCAGGAGCAGTCATGAAATTAGGCTTTGCATGTAAGTATCTCAACAGTGATGGCAAACAATTTTTCCCGTTTCGCGCCACCACCCGTAAACGGTTTCTGAGTTTATCGCATGATGAACGTTATCAGCTGGTCTATGAGATCAGCGTTACCAACCTGAATCATCTTTATCAGACGCTGGAGCAACTGGCTACCTTACCCGCGCCTCTCCGGATGATGCGTATCGGCAGCGATCTGCTGCCGCTTTACACCGTGCCCGAAGCCACACCGCTGTTTGCGGCGTTTCTGCCCGAACTCCATCCGCTGTTTGCCCGCTGTGGTGAACTGGCGCGGGCAAATGATATCCGGCTCTCCTTCCATCCGGGCCAGTACACCGTGCTGGCCTCCGATAATCCCGATGTGGTGACCCGCGCGCTGGAGGATGTGGAGTATCACACGCTCTGCGCTACGCTGATGGGCTACGGCAAACAGTTTCAGGATTTCAAAATCAACATCCATATGAACGGCAAGGCGGGGTTCGACGGATTTAAACGCGCCTTTGAGCAGCTCAGCCCGGAAGCGCAACGGATGCTGACGGTGGAGAATGATGAGATCTCCTGTTCGCTGGATGACGTGCTGCAGGCGGCACCGCTCTGTCCGGTGGTGCTGGATATTCACCATCACTGGGTAAAAGAGAGTGAGTTTATTCAGCCAGACGATCCGCGTGTTGCCCGCGTCATCGACTCCTGGCGCGGCGTGCGTCCGGTGCTGCACTACTCGATTTCGCAGGAGGGGATCATTCCGCCGCAGGGCTGGCCCGATCAGGCGGCGCTGGGGGTGAGCAAAAGCAAACTGCGGGCGCACTCTGACTACTTCTTTAACCCGACGCTGAATGGATGGGCGCTGTCGTTTCAGGATTTCGACATTATGTGCGAAGTGAAAATGAAGAATCTGGCGCGGGAACCGCTCTACGCCTGGGCGATAGCGCAGCAGCGGATAGCCGATCCCCTGGCAGAGTGTGCCAGGGAATCGTCCTGTTAAATAATCGCCACGCCGCCAGTGACGGCGATGGTTGCCCCTGAAATGTAGCTGCCTTCGTCACTGGCCAGCATCACATAGGTGGGTGCCAGCTCAGCAGGCTGACCGGCCCGCTGCAGCGGCACCTCGCTGCCAAAGTTTTTCACCTGTTCAACCGGCATGGTTGAGGGGATCAGCGGCGTCCAGATAGGGCCGGGCGCGACCGCATTGGCGCGGATACCTTTTTCAGCCAGCAGAGCGGCCAGTCCGCCGGAGAAGTTGACGATGGCGGCTTTAGTGGCCGAATAGGCGAGCAGCTTCGGTTTTGGCTGATCGGCATTGATTGAGGCGGTGTTGATGATCGACCCGCCCGCCGGCATATGCCGGGTGGCGGCTTTAGTCAGATAAAACATCGCGTAGAGGTTGGTTTTCATGGTGCGGTCAAACTCTTCATCGCTGATCTCATCCAGCGACATACGCGTCATCTGAAAGGCGGCGTTGTTGACCAGGATGTTAACCTCCCCGAAAGCCTCTACCGCCCGATCGACCAGCGCATTACAGTGAGACGCCTCGGTAATATCGCCGGGCACCAGCACGGCTTTGCGACCGGCGGCCTCTACCAGCCGGGCCGTATCCTGCGCATCTTCATGTTCATCGAGGTAGGAGATCAGCACATCGGCACCTTCGCGGGCAAACGCAATGGCGACAGCCCGGCCAATGCCAGAGTCGCCACCGGTAATAATGGCTTTTTTACCCGTCAGGCGGCCTGATCCCTGATAGCTCTCTTCGCCATGATCGGGCTGCGGCTGCATCGCGGCAGTGCTGCCTGGCCACGTCTGCTGCTGTTCGGCGAAAGGTGGCTGTGGACGCTGAGTGGATGACATGGCTATTCCTCCAGTAAAAAAGGCGAAACCTGTCAGGGCGTCACTCCCCGACAGGCGTGCAGCATGAGTGATTAAGGTTTCGGCGGCGTGATACCGTCAATCTGCTCTGCCTGGGCACCGGAACCCGGGCGGGCGTTACCGAGCAGCGGTTCGTCACCCAGAATATCGGGCTGCTGTTTCGCGCTGAACTGACCCTGACCATCGTAAGCCGGACCGCTGCTCCAGCGGCCTTCCGGCAGCGGTTTATCCAGTGAGGTGTTCAGGCAGTAGTAGGAGTGTTCCTGCGCCTCATTTTCCTGCGGGAAGCTGTTCGGGATCGGCAGCGAGGCGTTCAGTCCGCCCATCTCCTCAATCACCGCCAGCCACTGCTGCTGGTGCATGGTGTCCCTGGCGATCAGGAATGAGAGGAAATCCTTCATGCCTTTATCTTCGGTCATGTTGTAGAGACGGGTAGCCAGCACGCGACCGGTGGCCTCTGCGGTGACGTTGGCCAGCATATCCGCCGCGACGTTACCGGAGGCGTAAATGTGGCTCATGTCGAACGGCATTCCGTTGGCGTTCACCGGCATTGCGGCCAGGCCGGAAGAGAGAATATGGCGCGGGTTCATGCCGCCCAGAATCGCATTGACCACCGGATCTTTCGCGGAGGCTTCCTGGTAAGAGAGGGGGGCACCTTCCAGATTAAGCGCCACGGCGTAGCCCAGCATTTCGATATGGCTCAGCTCTTCGGTGGCGGTTGAGATCAGCAGATCGCGAATCCGCACATCACCGCGTGCGCCCATTGCCTGGAAAAAGTATTGCATCGCTACACGAATTTCACCTTCGACGCCGCCGATCGCCTGCTGTAACAGCATGGCAAACTCTGGATCGGGTTTCTCTACACGAACCGGAAATTGAAGTTTTGATGAATGATGAAACATGATTATTTTCCTCGTCTGTGTTTGCAGGAGATGCAGAAAAAGCCTGGACACAGATATCGGATAAATAAAGCGAACCGAGAGCAATTAACCGCAATTGGTGGTGAAATAAGCGGCAAAAATAGTTAAATCTGGCACGATATCTGGCTGTAAGAGAGGGAGGAAAAAGAGGGGACGCAAAGGGGGTCTACAGGACAAAAAAAAGCCCCTTATCAGGGGCAGATTCCGGACAGGAAACGCATCCATGCTAATTCGCGTTCCATCGTAACAGACACAGGTTTTTTAGCTGGCGCTGGCTGCCGGCGCACGCTGCAGAACATGTTCAAGAGCCTGACGGTAAACGTCCTGTTTAACCACGTCACGCTCACTCTCCAGGCGGTTAATCAGGCCCAGCACGACATCTTTATCGGAAACGTGGGCTTTAGCACGGGCGAGTTCAGCATGGACAGCCGCGATAACCTGTTTTTCAGTCGTCAGTGTCTTGCCAGAGTTCATGAAGTAATCAGAAATCTGAGACTCTGTATTCATCGTAGGTTGCATGTCAGGCCTCATAAGAAATTGGGGGTTGATGCGTCGATTCAGATCCGGTGACCGGCAGACGCAAAAAAAATTGCATCTGAAGGTGGAAATCCACAACACCTTCAGATGCGGTGCAAAGCACCCTTCGTTACAAGTGATTTATCGTCACGCAGTAAAGTTATACAAGAATGAGAAACTTGTACAATGAAATCTGATAAAAGTGTACTGGTCGGAGATGTTGACGGGTTGAGTTTTCCTCGAAAATGGCAGGTTTTTTTCTTTTATGTGAGTAAATACAGTGGGTTAATTTATCATCCCGGTCAGCGTAACGGGAAGGGCAAGGCACCCGTTTATTTTGCGGCCACCCGGTAAAAACGTTACAACTGCCTTTTTTACGCCGTTTTTCTCCAGAAACCTGTACAGCCTGTACAGGTTTCTGCGGTGCACAGGATCAGCGTGCACCGCGGCTGCTGGAATCCTGACCGTCCGGCCGGTCAGGACGCATAATTCACTTCACACGCCGGAGGCAGAAGACTAAGGTTGACCCCTAATTCATCACAAGGAAACGATCATGGTTCACGACTATTTCGCGATACCGCCTGCGGGCATCACTCAGGAGCAACACAAACGTTCGGTCGCCGTGGCGGCTGCCCTGTCAGTGGCAAAAGAGTCCGTCAGCGCCTCGACCTCGGCTACCGGCTCTAAAGCCTCCTGGGACCTGCAGGCAGTGGCCAATGAAATTGGCAATCTGGCCGACGCGATTCAGGATGCGCTGGAGAGCGACAGCGCGGTTTAAACGCTGACGGCGAGGCCACCGCCGCCGCTGAGACGGAAGAGAACAGGGCGGTGGCAGCGACCCGCACAGCCTGCGAACGGTCACTGTCGGGCACTGCCGGAAAGGGGGTTATCTCATCGCCCCCGGCTCAGACTGAATAGCGTGGCAGAGCCTGTGCGCTGCTTATTTCCTTTCTCCCGACCGCTCCGCTCTTCTTGTTTTTTGCGCACGATCACTCTCTTATCTGACCTCTTTTCATTCCCGGAATGATTCAGCGCACGCGGCTGAACATTCTCTTTTTCTGCCTGCGATAAATGTCCTTCAGCCAGCATCACCGCATTAAGGCTGTCGCGCGTTGCCGTTTAAAAAAAGCGGAATAATCAGGCTGCGTTACCTGTTTAAATGGCCGCCGGGCGTGATCCGATTGTGCTTAAGTTAAAAAGTCAGTGGGTGAATTTATAAGAAGAATGAATGTAAGCCGCTCTCAGCGTTATTTTATCGCTGCGGAGAAAATCATCTGATTTCGCTTAATATCGCGGCAGCCAGAAAGAAAGATTAAAAAAAGTGTGTGGTTGTCAGGCGCTTTACTTAAAAACACCTCGTTTCGCTTGATTAAAAGGGGGATTCGATATTACTGTGTTTATATACAGTAATTCGGAAGAGGAGAACAATGATGGAATTTATCAAACCTGCGGACATACGCGCCGCAATGGCCTTGCCGCTCTATATCGAACGTGTCCCGTGCGGATTTCCCTCCCCGGCGCAGGACTATGTTGAACAGCGTATCGATCTGAATACGCTGATGGTACAGCACCCCAGCGCCACCTATTTTGTCCGGGTCAGCGGCGAATCGATGATAGAGGCGGGCATCAATGATGGTGACATGCTGGTGGTCGACAGCTCCCTCACCGCCGGACATGGGGACATCGTGGTAGCCGCCGTCGACGGGGAATTTACCGTGAAACGCCTGCAGCTTCATCCCTGCCTGCAACTGATGCCGATGAACACCAAATTTAAGCCCATCGCCATCCAGACTGAAGATGTGCTGGAAGTGTTTGGCGTCGTTACCTTTGTGATTAAATCGACGCACTGAGCATGTTTGCGCTGGCCTGAATGAATGCCGCTATCCGGCAGAAAGCATCGGTGCGCTGATGCAATGAGACAGGCGCAGAGAGCCCGCTTCAGCCGGACTCTCCGCGCCTGCACTACGCCTGGCAAGCACCACGGCACGCGCGTCACAGGCGAGGGCGACATTCATGTCGTGAATTTCCCAATCCAGGGGTTATGGGTTTCCTGAGACCAGAGCTGTGACAGCCGTTCCCGGAACTTTTCCGCCGCCGGACTGAGTCCCGTCTCTCTGCGCTGAACCAGGCCCAGCGTGCGTCGGATCACCGGTTCAACCAGCGGACGGCTGACAAGGACAGGGTGTTCATCCATGGGCATCGCCAGGTTCGGCACCACCGCGACACCCAGGCCCGCCTCCACCATACCGAGTGACGTTGAGAGATGTCTGACCTCGTAAAACCAGTCGGGTTTAAAGGTTCCGCCCTCCAGCGCCTGGTCGATTAGCGATCGGTTACCGCTTGAGCGCCTTACACCAATCAGTCTTGAACCCGCCAAATCTTCCCACGTCACCAGCGGTTTTTGCGCCAGCGGGTGATCGCGCCGGCAGGCGAGAACAAAGGGTTCATTGACGAGCGGGCTAAAATCGATGTTGGGATGTGTGATGTTTATCATATTTATGCCGAAATCTGCGTCGCCATTTAAGACGGCTTCGAGGCAGTCGCTGGCACTGTGTTCCAGAATCCGGATACGAATGTTGGGATAGAGATTGTTAAAATCTCTGATAGCGGAGGGCAGAAAGTAGAACGCCGCCGTGGGCAGGCAGGAGAGGGTAATCACTCCGCTCTGATGTGTCGCCATCTCCTTAATACTGAGAATCGAGCTTTCATAGAAGTCGATTAAATTCTTCGCTTTAGGTAAAAACTCTCTGCCAACCGCCGTAAGCCTGATATTTCTTGTCGTCCGTTCAAATAGCGTTGTTCCCAGGTTCTCCTCCAGTTTCTTAATTCTGCGTGTTAACGCAGGTTGTGAAATGTGAAGAAAGTGCGAGGCTCTTGTGAAACATCCAATTTCTGCAATTTTAACAAATGCTTGTATTCCCTGAAGCTCATGCTGCATGACCGTTCACGCCTTATTGTGATGAAGGTTTAACCACACTAACTCAGTGGGTATCTATGCGCAAAGCGTATTAATGACGCGAATATTGACATTAGAGTTATCGATGGCGCTGTGGAATTTTGATGCGGTTCTTATCACTATCAGAAATGAGAAAACATCATGCTAAAGATTCCTTGCGTACTGATGCGGGGCGGGACGTCGAAAGGGCCGGTGATTCTGGCCAGCGATTTACCGGCCAATGTTGAAGAGCGTGACGCTGTGCTGCTGGGTCTGATGGGCGCAGGCCATGAGCTCGAAATTGATGGTATTGGTGGCGGAAGTCCCCAGACGAGCAAGGTGGCGATTGTCAGCCCGTCACAGCACCCGGATGCCGATGTCGATTATCTTTTCGTTCAGGTGATGGTCAACGAGCGACGGGTCGATACCACGCCTAACTGCGGCAATATGCTCTGTGCTGTCGGGCCTTTTGCGATTGAAAAAGGGCTTGTCAGCGCCACCTGTCCCGTCACCACCGTGCGAATTCGTAACCTCAACACCGGCACTCTGGTCGACGCAGAGGTGCAGACGCCAGACGGGCGTGTCACTTATGAAGGCGACACACACATCGACGGGGTTCCCGGTACCGCAGCGCCTCTGGGGCTGACCTTTCTGAATTCGGCCGGCTGTAAGACCGGTAAATTACTGCCTACCGGTAACGTTATCGATCGTATCGATGAGGTTGAGGTGACCTGTATCGATATGGCCATGCCGATGATGCTCATTGATGCGACTCAGCTGGGAAAAACGGGCTATGAAAAACCGGCAGAGCTGGAAGCGGACCGCGCATTTATGGCGCGCCTGGAGCATCTTCGTCGTCAGGCTGGCCGGGCGATGGGGCTGGGTGACGTCGCTGACAAAGTGATCCCTAAACCTGTCCTGCTGAGCAAACCCCATGCGGGAGGGACGATTAGCGTTCGTTACTTTATGCCGCATGCCTGCCACCGCTCGCTGGCGATTACCGGGTCGATCGGCATTTCAACCGCAACACGCATTGAAAACTCTGTCGCTCACCGCGTGATGGCCGGACAGCCAAAGATGCCATACACCAATATTATCGATATTGAACATCCCGGCGGGAAAATTTCCGTTTCATTAACCAATGACAGTCATGAAATAGAAAAAACGCGAGCCGCGGTTATCCGGACATGCCGCAAACTTTTCGAGGGCGTTGTCTGCGTGCCGGATGCTGTAATTCCAGCAGTTATTTAATTACTGACCTCTGATAAAAATAATGGCCGCGCAGGCGAGCTATCGCTTTCTGTACCCTGAAAATAATATTGAGGATGTTATGACTATAACGACTGATAAAAAAACAGACCCCATGAGTGAGGTCAAAGCTGGTGCTTATATTCGCATCATTCTGGCCCTGGCTTTATCCGGGCTGGCCGAATTAGCCTCACTGTTCTTTATTCAGCCACTGCTGCCGGTTCTGGCGGTGGAATATGACGTTCCTGTCAGTCAGGTGAGTATTATTCTCTCCGCCGAGACCGCTTTACTGGCGTTCGGTCTGTTATTTACCGGAACGTTATCCGACCATTATGGCAGAAAGCGATTAATCATCGTTTCGCTGCTGGCAGGGGGGATATTGACGCTTCTCTGCCCGCTGGCGCAATCGTGGGCGCTGCTGGTTGCTCTGCGCGCCGTTATCGGACTGGCACTCAGTGGTATTGCGGCGGCGGCAACCGCCTATATCAGTGAAGAAGTGGCGCCGGTGGTGGCTGGCGTTGTCACCGGTTACTTTGTGTTTGGCAACTCCATGGGCGGCATGTCCGGGCGTATTATTGCCAGTCAGTTGATTGAACATATTTCTATAAACACCATCTTCTATGGATTTGCCGCCAGCCTCATCGCCGTGGCGATCCTGGTTAATTTCCTGTTGCCCGCCTCACGCAATTTTAAGCCGACTGAAAATCTGAATGTATTGTGTGTGGTGAAGGGCGCGGCGGCACACTTTAAAAATAAAAATCTCTCCAGGGTGTTTATTCTCAGTTTTATTATTTTTGGTGTCTTTACCTCACTCTATAACTATCTGGCTTTTTTCCTGAAGGGCGAACCCTTCAATATTACGCCAGCCAATGCGGGTCTGATCTCCTTCAGCTTTGCCCTGAGTTTCTTTACTGCACCGCAGGCGGGCCGGTTTGCCGAAAAATATGGCAGCATGACGGTACTCAGAATGCTTTTCGCCATGATGGCGCTGGGCATGCTGCTGACGCTGGTGAATAACGTGGCCATCTTTATCGTCGGGGCGGTTATTTTCACGGGCTGTTTCTTTGGCTGCCATGCAATTGGTCTGCGCTGGGTCAGCAAAAATGCCACCCATGCGCGGGGGCAGGCGGTCGCACTCTATCTTTTCTTCTACTACATGGGCGGCTCAGTGATTGGTTTCGTCAACGGTTTTGTCTTCCATGGCACCGGCTGGCACGGAATGACCGCTTTCATTATCGCCCTGCTGGTCGTGGCTGCCGTCGTGGCCACGTCGCTGGCGGGGGGTGAACAAAAAAAGCTGGTGCCCGCCACGCCCGTGAAATAACCCCGTAAACACCTTCACGCCGTCTCTGGCGGCGTGAACCCGGACAGATGTGAACAGAAGAAGCAGGCTCTATTATGAAACTAACCAGCTACAGTCATCACGGCCGTAAAAGCTACGGCATCTTTACCGAGAACGGCATTATCGACCTGGGTAAAAGAATCGGTCATACCTGGCCTGATCTGAAAGCCTTACTGCAGCAGGATGCCATCGACGTTGCCCGGCAATATCAGGATGACCCTGCCGACGTCAGGGTGAGTGAGATTACCTTCCTGCCCGTCATTGAAACACCCGAAAAAATCTTTTGTGTCGGCATGAATTACGCCGAAAAACGTCAGGAGTTTGCTGAAACCAGCGATGCGCCAACCCTGTTTATCCGGTTTCCTGACTCCCAGACCGGGCATGGAACGCCGGTCGTTAAACCGGCCTTATCCAGCGAGTTCGATTACGAAGGGGAGCTGGCCGTGATTATTGGCAAACCGGGCAGCAATATCGCGGTAAGTGAGGCGATGCAGCACGTTGCCGGCTACAGCTGCTACATGGATGGCTCCGTGCGTGACTGGCAGCACGCCTGGTTTACCGCCGGTAAAAACTGGCCTCATACGGGCGCTTTTGGCCCCTGTATGACGACGGCGGATGCCATTCCGGACCCGCATGCTTTGTCAATTCAGACCTGGCTGAACGGCAGGCTGGTACAGAATGATTCCACAGCCATCATGATCCATAAAATTGCTGACCTGATTAGCTACATTACCACCTTCACTTCACTCAGTGCCGGAGACGTCATTATTACCGGCTCGCCCGGTGGCGTTGGCAAAAAGCGCACGCCGCCCCTCTTTATGTATGAAGGCGACCAGGTCGACGTGGTTATTGAAAATGTCGGGCACCTGACCAACACGATTGTGGAGTCCGATCCGCAGCATCAGCGGCTGGCGTCGTAGTTTCTGCCAGTGACAACGGAATGTGACCCTCAACGGTATTTTCAGGAGTAACCCGATGTATAGCGACCAGGCGCTGACGTTCGAAACGGTTGACACCCGCCACGTTACGCTGCGGGAAGAGATCCGCCTTTTTCTGGCAGGGAATGGATTAGGCATGGATGAGGATATTGAGCAGTTCGTTGTGGCGCGCTGCAAACGGGATCTGGTGGCATGTGCAGGCATCGCGGGCAATACCTTAAAATGCGTCGCGGTGGAAAGCGGCTGGCGCGGAACCGCACTGGGGCTCAAGATCGTTCATGAAGCGGAGGTGCAGGCTATTCAGAATGGCGAGCATCAGCTCTTTCTCCTGACTACGCCAGAGAGGGTGAAAGCCTTCCGGGGATGCGGATTCTATCCGCTGGTGACGCTGGATAACCGCGCCACGCTGATGGAGAACACGCCGGTCGGCATCGATCACTACTGCAGAAAGCTACGGGCTCATCATCGGGTTCAGGCCGATCACGTTGGCGCGATTGTCATGAATGCCAATCCGTTTACCTCCGGACATCGCTATCTCATTGAGCAGGCTGCACACTCCTGCGACTGGCTGCATATTTTTGTGGTCGAAGAGGATTTATCGGCGTTCTCCTTTCAGGAACGTTTCGCGATGGTCCAGGCGGGGGCACGGCATATTCCGAATGCCTCGGTTCATCCCGGCTCGCGCTATATTATTTCGCGCGGGACTTTCCCCGGTTATTTTCTGAAAGAGAAGCAGATCGTGAATGACGTCTTCGCTGCCATCGATCTCATCTTATTCCGTCGCTACATTGCGCCTGCGTTAAATATTACGCAGCGGTTTGTCGGAACAGAACCCTTTTGCAAAGTTACGGCGCACTATAACCATGCGATGCATAACTGGCTCGAAGATGAGGCGATAATGGCAGACGCTATTATTAACGTGACTGAGATCGCCAGAATAACGGATGAAAATAATCTGCCAATATCGGCTTCTGCGGTAAGGGCGGCATTAAAAAGAAAGGATATGGATGCGGTTAAACGAATGGTGCCCGCCACGACGCTGCCTTTTTTAACCCGGTGGCTGTCACACCACGCTTTTACGCAGCCAGATTATGACCTGGCGAACGTCTGATAAATCATTATTCAGGAAAATAAAATGAAAATAGTTAAGGCGGCTATTGCCGGCACGCTGGAATCCAGCGACCTGGTGGTTAAAGTCAGCCCCGGTGAAGAGGGGCTGGAAATTACGATCCGCAGTGAAGTTTTTAAACAGTTTGGCGAACAGATTGCTGCCGTGGTGAAAGAAACGCTGGCGGCACTTAATGTGACCCAGGGGGAAATTGTTATTGAAGATAAAGGGGCACTGGATTGCGTTATTCGCGCCAGACTGCAGGCGGCAATATTGCGTGGCGCAGATCGCACCGATATCGTGTGGGAAAAAATATCATGAAAAAATTACGTCGCAGCATGCTTTTTTTACCCGGTTCAAGTGCCGCCATGCTCTCCACGGCTTTTATTTATCGCCCCGATTCAATCATGTTTGATCTGGAAGATGCCGTTTCATTAAAAGAGAAAGACAGCGCGCGGCTGCTGGTTTTTCATGCCTTACAGCACCCGATATATAAAGAGATCGAAACGGTGGTCAGAATTAATCCGCTGAATACCCCCTTTGGGCTGAAAGATGTTGAAGCGGCGGTTCGGGGCGGCGCGGATGTTATTCGCTTACCGAAAACAGATACGCCGGATGATATTGATCAGCTGGAAAGTGAAATTGCCCGCATCGAGGCGGAATGTGGCCGTCCGGTGGGATCAACAAAACTGATGGCAGCGATTGAATCGGCTGTCGGCGTGATTAATGCGGTCGCTATCGCCAAAGCATCGCCGCGTTTAATGGGCATCGCGCTGGCGGCCTTTGATTACGTGATGGATATGCAGACGGAGCGGGGCGACGGCGCCGAACTTTTTTATGCGCGCTGTGCGGTATTGCATGCGGCGCGTGGCGCAGGGATCGATGCGTTTGATGTGGTCTATGCCGACATTGATGATGAGGCGGGTTTTTTAAAAGAGGTGGAGCTGATTAAGCGTCTGGGCTTTAACGGCAAGTCGCTGATCAATCCCCGGCAGATTGAGATCGTACACAATGCCTACGCGCCCACGCAGGAAGAAGTTGATTACGCAGAGCGCGTGATTGCTGCGGCAGAAGAGGGGGATCGTCAGGGGCTGGGCGTGGTGTCGCTGAACGGAAAAATGATTGATGCGCCGATTATCAACCATGCCCGCGTCGTCCTTGACCGTAAAAACGCCTCCGGCGTCCGTCAGTAGCCCTTCCGCCCCGACTAACAGGATGAAATGATGAGCCATTTAACCCGAGCACTCCAGGCCCTCTCCGGCAGCGCATATCAGTATGAACGCTTTACCGGTGCCCATACCCACACCCCGCACCTCGCCGATCTCCGGCAGAAATATCAGCGCAAACTTTTCGACAGTATTGATGACGTTTTAGAACGCTGCGAACTGCGTGATGGGATGACCGTCTCGTTTCATCACGCCTTTCGTGAAGGGGATAAGGTGATTAATTACGTCATGGACAAGCTGGCCGAAAAAGGCCTCAGAGGGCTGACGCTGGCCTCGAGTTCGTTAATGACCTGCAACGCGCCGCTGATCGAACACATTAAAGCGGGCGTCGTGACCAAAATCTACACCTCCGGCATGCGTGGTGAACTCGCCGAGGCGATTTCACATGGACTGATGGCGGAACCGGTAGAGATCCACTCGCATGGCGGCCGGGTTCATCTGATTGAGAAAGGGGAAATCAGCATCGATATCGCCTTTTTAGCGGTCTCCTGCTGCGACGAGTATGGCAATGCCAGCGGCAGCGGCGGTGCATCGCGCTGCGGTTCGCTGGGGTATGCGATGGTGGATGCCAGATATGCCAGAAAGGTGGTGCTGCTGACGGAAAGCATTGAGCCGTTTCCCCTGATGCCCGCCAGTCTGACCCAGGACCAGGTGGATTACATTGTCAGAATCGACAGCGTCGGCGATCCGGCAAAAATCAGTGTCGGTGCTGCCCGCGTCACCAGTAATCCGCGTGAACTGATGATTGCGCGCTCGGCTGCCGACGTGATTGAGCACTCCGGCTATTTCCGCGACGGCTTTTCGCTGCAAACCGGTTCGGGTGCCGCCTCGACAGCCTGCACCCGTTTCCTGGAATCACGCATGCGTAAACAGAACATTGTGGCCAGTTTTGCTCTGGGCGGCATTACCGGCACCCTTGTGGATCTGCATGAAAAGGGACTGATTAAAACACTGCTGGATACGCAGAGTTTCGATGAGGTTGCCGGCGCCTCGCTGGCGAAAAACCCGCATCACGTTGAAATCTCCACCAGCGTGTATGCCAACCCCTCCGCCAAAGCCGCCTGCTGCGATCGTGTCGATATTGTCATACTGAGCGCGCTGGAAATCGATACGAATTTCAATGTGAACGTGCTGACCGGTTCCGACGGCGTGATGCGCGGGGCATCCGGCGGCCATTGTGACGTGGCCGCCGCGGCGAATCTGACCATCGTGGTGGCTCCGCTGATCCGCAGCCGTATTCCGACCGTCGTTCGTCAGGTGACCACACGGGTGACACCGGGAGAGAGCGTCGATGTTCTGGTCACCGATCACGGGATTGCCGTCAATCCCGCCCGACAGGAGGTGAAGGCCCGCCTGATGGCCGCGGGTCTGCCGGTGGTCGATATCGACACGCTTTATCAGCGTGCGCTGCTCATCTCGGGCGAGCCAAAGCCCATTGCGTTTACCTCCCGCATCGTCGGCGTGGTGCGCTATCGCGATGGCAGCGTCATCGACGTGGTCAGGCAGGTGAAAGCGTGAACCGTGTTGTGGCCCCGGCATCGTGCAGGCGTCTGGCGCTTGACGATGTGCTGAACGCCAGAGAGGCGCGCGCGCGTCGGCAGCAGGCGTGGCTGTGCCAGTATGGGCAGCCGGTGATTTCAGCCACGCTCGTCTGGCCGGGGGAGGTCAAAGATACCCCGCTTGCCCGGCAGGTCATGGCTGAGGCGAAAGAGGCGATTAATCAGCGGCTGCAACAGCACCGATGGCGGATCGCCAGGCAGGAGGCGGCCTTTCCCGTCACCGGCCCGGAGGCGCTCTGGTCCGTGTCGTCACCCGCCTGGATGATCAAGCATGTCATGGCCGATCTGGAGGATAACCACCCTCTTGGGCGTTTGTGGGACATTGATGTCTTTTGTCCCACTGCGGGCCTGATCAAGCGCAGTGCGATACATCAGCCGATGCGCAGATGCTTTCTCTGTCATGAACCCGCCCACGTCTGCTCCCGTATGCGCCGCCATGCCCAGGATGAACTGGCGCAGAGAATTGAGGAGATAACCTATGACTATTTCAGCGATCAGCGTTCAGCCTGAGCACGCCGGGGATATCGCCTGGCTGGCCGCAGAGGCGATGGTCAAAGAGGTGAAGCTGACCCCTAAGCCGGGGCTGGTGGATCGCCGGAATAATGGGGCGCATAGCGACATGAATTTCATGCACTTTATGGCCAGTATTCGCGCCGTCTCACCCTGGTTTCCCCGTTTTTATGCCCAGGGGGTTGCCACCGCCGGTTTGCCCGCTTCCCAGACGTTACGGGCAATCAGACCCACGGGGCTGGCCTGTGAGCAGGCGATGTTTAAGGCCACGGGAGGCATCAACACCCATAAAGGCGGAATTTTCTCTCTGGGACTGCTGTGCGCTGCCGCAGGCCGGCTCGCTAAAAACGCGATAAGGCTCAGCCAGCACAGCCTCTGTCGGGAAATCCGCGCGATGTGCGCAGGTCTGGTCGGCAACGAACTCAGCAACCCCGGTCAGGCAAAAACCCAAGGCGAACAGATTTTTCAGGCGTTCGGATTAACCGGCGCGCGCGGTGAGGCGGAGAAGGGCTTTGACACCGTCAGGCGATATGGTCTGCCGCAGTGGGAAAACGTCCTGCGTGCGGGGGGATCGGAAGAGGAGGCCCTGCTCAGGATGCTGCTGGCTTTAATCGCCGCCAATCCCGACACCAATCTGGTTTCGCGGGGCGGTATGCGGGGACTGAACTATGCCCGGCGCTACGCCACCCGGCTCCTGAAAATCAGGGATCTCTCCGGTGAAACGCTCACAAAGGCGCTGAGACATATGGATAACGCCTTCATTCAGAAAAATATCAGTCCGGGAGGCAGCGCAGATCTTCTGGCGGTGGGGTGGCTCCTTTCCCATTATCCGGCGTCATGAAACCGCATGAACAGGGCGAGGAAAAAAGAATGATGACGCAACGGCTGCACCAGCTGAGCGAGCGGTTCACGGTGATTCTGGTGCCGGGGGTACGCGACAGTGATGAAGGTCACTGGCAAAGCTGCTGGCATCGGCGTTTTCCTCACTGGAAACGGATACGTCAGCGAAACTGGCTGGCGCCCGATATTGATGGCTGGATCACAGCGATACGCCGGGAGCGTTTATGTGGCCAGCGCCCGGCGATTCTGGTCGGACACAGTTTTGGCGCGCTCGCCGCCTGCCGTCTGGTTCAGACGCAGACGCTGCCCGTGGCCGGCATCATGCTGGTTGCGCCCGCAGAGCCCGCGCTGTTCGGACTGGAGGAGCAGGTGCTGCCGGAAAAACTGCCCGTTCCCGGCGTGATGTTTGTCAGCCACAACGACCCCCTCATGCCATTTAAACGCGCCCGGTTCTGGGCGGAATGCTGGGGTGCACACCTTATCGATCTGGGTGACGCCGGGCACATTAATAGCGCGGCCGGCTTTGGGGAGTGGGAATTTGGCCTGGCGCAACTGGCCGCATTTGGCGAAGGCCTTGAGACCGATAATTAAAAGCAGAATTACGCACACTCTTTACTTCACGCAATTCAGACAGGTGATGTCTGTTTCGGAGAAACTATGTCAGACAGCTACAGTAAGCATGTACAGGAACGTGCTTTAAAAAATCTTCCTCCTGAGCCGCTTAATGCCGGGCAAACCCGCGCGTTAATTGATGCGCTGATATGTGCAGAGGGTGACGATAAAAACAGGCTCCTGGAGCGGTTAGCCCATTGCGTTCCGCCCGGCGTCGATCCGGCCGCCAGCGTTAAAGCGGATTTTCTTTATCAGCAGATTAAAACCGGTGACCAGGCGGGCATCATTCCGCCTCAGCAGGCGATTGAACTGCTGGGCACCATGCAGGGTGGATACAATATTCAGCCGCTGATCGATCTGCTGGACGACCCCCAATGGGCGAGTTGTGCGGCGCAACAGCTGAGTCACACCCTGCTTATTTTTGAAAAATTTAACGATGTGGCTGAAAAAGCGCAGCAGGGGAATCACTCTGCACAGGCGGTGATGCAGTCATGGGCGCGGGGCGAATGGTTTACACGCCGCCCGGCACTCCCGGAGACGATGACGCTCAACGTCTTCCGTGTCACCGGTGAAACCAATACCGATGACCTGTCTCCCGCGCCTGAGGCATGGTCACGTCCCGATATTCCGCTGCATGCGCTCTCTATGCTGAGCCATCCGCGCGAGGGGGTGGAGCCGGATGAGCCTGGCAGCCGGGGGCCGATGACGCAGCTGGCAACACTGAAGCAGCAGGGCTATCCACTGGTCTACGTCGGGGATGTGGTGGGAACCGGCTCGTCGCGAAAATCGGCCACCAATTCGCTTCTGTGGCATATCGGCAGGGATATCCCCTGGGTGCCCAATAAACGCAACGGCGGCGTGGTGTTTGGCGGAAAAATTGCCCCCATCTTTTTCAACACGCTTGAGGACTCGGGCGCACTGCCTGTCGAAATGGACGTCTCCGGCCTGAAGACGGGCATGCTGATCGACCTTTATCCTTACCGGGGCGAAGTGCGCGACCACGCCAGCCAGCAGCTGATCACCCGATTCACGCTGAAAACGGCGGTGCTGCCTGATGAAGTGCGTGCGGGCGGGCGTATTCCGCTGATCATTGGCCGAAGCCTGACGGCCAGAGCACGGGAGTGGCTGGGACTGCCGCCTTCCGACCTCTTCCGGCAGCCTGAAGCCCCCGCACCGTCCACGGCAGGTTTTACCCTGGCGCAAAAAATAGTGGGAAGAGCCTGTGGTGTGGCGGGCGTGCGGCCCGGCCAGTATTGCGAACCTAAAATCACCACGGTCGGTTCGCAGGATACCACCGGCGGCATGACGCGCGATGAGCTGACCGATCTCGCCTGCCTGCGCTTTTCCACCGACCTGTTCATGCAATCGTTCTGTCACACGTCGGCGTACCCTAAACCGGTTGATGTGAAGCTGCATGAGACACTGCCAGAGTTTATCAGCCAGCGGAATGGCGTCGCGCTCAGACCCGGCGATGGCATCATTCACTCCTGGCTTAATCGCATGCTGATCCCCGATACGGTCGGCACCGGCGCAGACTCTCACACCCGTTTCCCATTAGGGATCTCGTTTCCGGGCGGCTCCGGTCTGGTCGCTTTTGCCGCAGCAACCGGCATTATGCCGCTGGACATGCCGGAGTCGGTGCTGGTGCGTTTCACCGGCGACATGCAGAAAGGGATCACCCTGCGTGACCTGGTTCACGCCATCCCGCTTTATGCCATCCGACAGGGATTGCTGACGGTAGAGAAGAAAAACAAGATCAACATTTTCTCCGGCCGGATTCTGGAAATCGAAGGGCTGAGCAGCCTGAAAGCCGAACAGGCTTTCGAACTGGCGGATGCGTCGGCTGAACGCTCTGCGGCGGCCTGTGTGTTGCGTCTGGAAGAGGAGAATGTGGCGGAGTTTCTGCGTTCGGATATTGCGCTGCTGCGCTGGATGATAGAGCAGGGCTATCAGCACGCCGGGACCCTGGCGCGACGGATTGCAGAGATGGAGGCCTGGCTGGCTAACCCGTCGCTGCTGGTGGCCGACCAGGATGCTGAGTATGCGGCCATAATCGAGATAGACCTCACAGAAATCACCGAACCCATTGTCTGTGCGCCGGATGATCCGGATGATGCCCGCCTGTTGTCAGAGGTGGCCGGTTCGCCAGTTGAGGAGGTGTTCATTGGCTCCTGCATGACCAATATTGGCCATTTTCGTGCGGTCGGTAAACTCCTGTCGGACGTGAAGGATCTGCCTGCCAGGCTCTGGCTGGCGCCGCCAACGAAAATGGATGCGCAGCAGCTCTCCCGCGAAGGCTACTTTAACCGGTTTATTCAGGCGGGTGCCCGAATCGAACCTGCTGGCTGTTCTCTCTGTATGGGGAATCAGGCCCGGGTGCGGCAGGGGAGCCATGCTGTTTCAACCTCGACCCGTAACTTCCCGCATCGCCTGGGAACGGATGCCCGTGTTTTTCTGGCGTCGGCTGAACTGAGCGCGGTGGCGGCGATGATGGGTAAAATGCCGACGGTGGAGCAGTATCTTCGGCAGATCGAGAAGATTCACCCGCATCACGACGAGACGTATCGCTATCTTAATTTCGACCAGTTACCGCACTATCGGTCTGCGCACGATGAAAAGAGGGTAATTAAAACGTTTGCCGGGCAGAACCTGTAATCCGTGACGTTTAATCTAAGCGTGTGAGCCGCATCCGGGCAGACAGCAGAGGCAGAGTGTGACGTTTCTGTTGTTCCGGGTGCGGCACACAGGGAGGTGTATGTTGACCGCAAAAACCACAAAAATAGCGTTGCTCATTTTTATCCTTCTCTTATCCCTCGTTTTGCCGCCGCCCACAGGGTTAACCCGGGAGGCCGCGATACTGGCCGGGATTTATCTCGCGGCGATTGTCGGGTTGATCAGCAAGCCTTACCCTGAACCGGTCGTCATGCTGGTCGCCGTGGCGCTCTCCTGTCTTGCCATCGCCCGGTTTGACGACTCTCCGGTGAAATCGCTGGATGTGCTGAGCGGCTATGCCTCCGGTACAACGTGGCTGGTGTTCAGCGCCTTTACATTGAGTGCAGCCTTTGTGACCACCGGACTGGGCCGGCGTCTGGCGTACGGGTTTATCCTGAAATTTGGCTCGACCACATTGCGACTCGGCTATGTCACCGCACTGCTGGACGTCATTCTGGCACCAGCGACGCCCTCTAACACCGCCCGCGCCGGCGGGGTCGTCTTTCCCATCATCAACAGCATCGCGCTGGTCTTAGGCTCCACGCCAGGCGAGACGCCGCGTAAAGCCGGGCGGTTTCTGATGGTGAATGTTTACATGGTCACCAAAACCACCAGCTACATGTTTCTTACCGCTTTCGCGGGCAATGCCTTAGCCCTCCAGTTAATTTCTGACATTTTTCACATTCAGATTAGCTGGGGTGGCTGGGCGCTGGCTGGCGTGCCGCTGGGGCTGCTGATGCTGGCGCTGATCCCCTTCCTGACCTATAAAATCGTGCGTCCGGAATTAAAAAAATTAGATAACGTTCACATCGCCACGGCCGGTCTGCAGGCGCTGGGGCCAATGAGTCCGAAAGAGAAAGGGCTTATCGTGGTGTTTATCGCCGCTCTGCTGGGATGGATCTTTTCCCGCCATCTGGGGTTAAACGAATCGGCGGTTGCCGTTATGGCGATGGTGGCTGCCCTGATCTTTAACATCATCAGCTGGAATGATGTGCTGCAGAATAAGGGGGGCTGGAATACCCTGATCTGGTATGGCGGCATTATCGGACTCAGCACGACGTTAAGCAAAGAGGGCATTTTTCACTGGCTGGCAGAGGTGATGTCGGTACACCTGAACTTTCTGGGGCCGGATAACAGCACGATTATCATCATTGTCCTGCTGAGCCTGGCGGTACGCTATCTGTTCGCCTCAGGTGGTGCCTATGTGGCCGCGATGGTGCCGGTGTTAGCCACGGTGGGACTGGTCACCGGCGCGGCACCCGTCCTGCTTGCGCTGGCGATCCTCTTTTCTAACTCCTATGGCGGTAGCCTGACGCACTATGGCGGCGCGGCAGGCCCGATTATCTTTGCCGCGGGCTACAACGATATTAAATCGTGGTGGATCACGGGAACGGTGATTACCCTGTTAACCTTTATCCTGCATATGCTCATCGGCCTTCCCTGGTGGAGCTTCCTTTTGCAGCACGGACTGCTGTAAACACGGTCAGGGCTTTGCTGGCTGACACCGCGCCGGGTCAGCCCTCGCTCTGCATGGCACGTTATTTTGCCACAGGGAGATCCTGATAACGGGTGGTGTAGGCGGGTGACAACATTTCCCGCTTCATCGCCCAGGGCTTCTGGACGCCCTGACCGGCAAACCATAACTTCGCTTTTCCGCTCTGATTAATGCCATCGACCACGCGCATCAGCGCTTCACTGCCAGGGCGGGGCTGAAACTCATCGAAAAGATTAAGTTGCGTCACGCCCTGATTAAAAAAGTCCCCCAGCATAACGCCTGCCTTCATATAGCGGCAGCCATCCAGCCAGATACGATCCAGCGCTTCGGCGGCCACGCGTATAATGTCGCGGGTATCGTTAGTCGGGATAGGTAACTGCGCCATAGCCTGATTACCATAAAAACCCTCTCCTTCAGCATGCGGACTGGTGCGGATAAACACGGCGACCTGCCGACAGAACTGCCGCTCCTCACGCAGTTTTTCCGCCGCTCTGACGGCATAGTTACACACGGCTTCCCGCATATCAGCATACGCTGTGATGCGTCCTGAAAAAGAGCGTGAGCAGATGATCTGCTGTTTCGCAGGCGAGAAGGTCTCCAGTTCCAGGCAGGGTTCGCCGCGCAACTCCCTGACCGTTCGCTCCAGCACCACGTTGAAATGTTTGCGAATAACCCAGGTACTCTGTTCCGATAAGTCTTTTGCCGTGATGATGCCCATGGCATTCAGTTTCCTGCTGAGACGTCTTCCCACACCCCAGACATCTTCAACCGGGATCAGGGCCATCAGCTTTTTCTGGCGATCCACATTAGAGAGGTCAACCACACCACGGGTTTTTGACCATTTTTTTGCGGCGTGATTCGCCAGTTTGGCCAGAGTTTTGGTCTGTGCAATGCCGACACCGACGGTAAGATGGGTATCCTGTTTGATGCGTGCACGGATCTCGTGCCCGACTTCTTCCAGAACGCGACAGTGGCGAACGCCGGTGAGGTCGACAAACGCTTCATCAATGGAGTAGATCTCAACGGCTGGCGAGATTGCTTCCAGCGTGGTCATGATCCGGTTACTCATATCAGCGTAAAGCGTGTAATTTGAACTGAAAACGTGGACGTTGAGCCGCTGCAAATCCTCTTTGATTTTGAAATAGGGTGCCCCCATTTTGATCCCCAACTGCTTTGCCTCGGCCGAGCGGGAGATAATACATCCATCATTATTACTCAGGATGCAGACGGGCTTGCCTCTCAGGTCGGGCCTGAAAACGGTTTCGCATGAGGCGTAGAAGGAGTTGACATCAACCAGGGCGAACATCAGCGATCGGCCCTGTTTAGCGAACTGTTAATCAGGAAGTGGCTGGCCAGCCGATAGCCAGCAGGGGCAGTGACATCGGCATGAGCGCGCGGTTGAGATGTCACGGGTCTGAAAAGGGGCATAAAGGTATCTTTGCGGGTGCTGTATATAAATACAGTAGTGCTGATCAGCGATGCTGGTCAAGTCACGCCATACCGATTCTTTTTAACTTTATGTTATGAAAGCGCTTTTTATTGTTCGTGCGGCAGGTACGTGAAGGGGCTGCGGCATATCCCAGCCGGCACCGCACAATGTTCAGCTCCTCGTCAGATAAAGGATGCAGGCTGCGTTAGCGCGACGCTTAATGCGCGTAGTGTACTTATCACTGCTGCCTGCGCTAGAATCCCCGGTTGATTTGACCGAAATGCACCTCTTCAGGCCGGTAATAATGATCACGACAGCGACAACGCAAAAAAGCAGAGAGCGGGGACGGCCCAGAGAGTTCGATATCGAGCAGGCTCTGGATCACGCGATGATCGTTTTCCGGCAAAAGGGGTACCATGCAGCCTCCATCGGCGATCTGAGTGAGGCGATGAACCTCTCTGCAGGCAGTATCTATAAGGCGTTCAAAGATAAACGCTCACTGTTTCTGCTGGTCTTCGAGCGCTATCTGCTGCTGCGCAATGCCGATCTGCGCCGTCGTCTGGCCCCCTGCGTGAGCGGGCGGGAGAAGATCACCGAGCTGTTACAGTTCTATCTGGATTCGGCGCGGGCGACGGAGGGACGGCGTGGCTGTCTGGTTGTCGCCAGTGCCATTGCGTTGCAGACAATGGATGAGGCGCTGGCGCAGCGCATCAATGAAGTTGTGCAGCGTAATCAGCGCTTCCTGGTTTCACTGCTGGAGCTGGGGCAACGGGATGGCTCTATCGATAACACGCTGGACAGTGAAGCGGCAGCGGGCCTGATTCTCTGCATTGCGTTTGGTATGCGGGTGACAGGCAAGGTGGGCGATATGGTCAATGAGCAGCAGACGCTGGCACTGGCATTGAAGGTGCTGGGGTAACAGCGAGCCCGCTGTGTGACGCGACACCGCCCGGAGCATGTCCGGCACGCGGGGGACTGAAACGCCCCCGACGATTAACGGCCGAACAGCAGGCTGATGAGCGCGTGATAGTGGCGCTCTTCTTCCTGTGAAGACGCTGTTTCAAGGCGGCGCAGCAGTTTGGTGCAGATCGATTTGCGATTCACGTTCTGACCGGCATTCAGAATTTCCACCACCACCTGTCCCAGCGTCTCTTGCTGTGAAGGCAGGCTTGCCGCATTAAAATAACGGGCAATGTCGTCTGCCGTTTGTGGCAGTCTCTGGTTCGGGTACATGGGTCGTTTCCTGGCGGATAGTTCAGCATCTAACGAATAGGTACAAAGTTATACAATATGGTCTGTGTTGTACAGCTATTTCGCCAGAAATCGCCTGATTTTTATTCAGCACGGCTGCGCTGACAGTGGCAGGGTAAAAAACAGGATGAGCGGAGTCTGCGCAGGGTGCAAAACCAGCAGGCGGGCGCAGACTGACAGCACCCGACAGCCTGGCCTGCAGCATAGCTAGCGGTAATCTTTCAGGAAAACCGGTGCCTGTCCGGTCTCAACCAGCCAGTTAAGTTCGGCGCGGTCGCGCGATGCGGCTTCGGTGAAACTTTTGAGCCAGTTTCGCGCATCGGCAATCTGGGCGACGCGTTCATCACTGCGCTCATGCTCGGCCATTTCACCCAGCTGGCGAATCAGTGAAACGAGCGTGATTTCCTGCTCTGTAAAAGCCAGATTAATTGCCGCTTCACCAAGAATCATATGACCGACGTTTTTGTCATAATACACCATATGTCATCTCCTGATTAATGAGCCATACGCCAGTTTAGTTAAAGGCGTCTCTGACTAAAAGAGCAGAAATAGCAGGTCAAAACGATCGGTCTTTTCCCAAAATAAACGGCACCTCAAAGCGAAGCGCTAACCTGTTAATATTCCAGCATAAAAAATTTCAGACACCTCTGTTCATAAAATAACTGAGCGATTTTGACGATTAAACAGAGAGGGAGATGCCTGAAATTCAGATAAGCCAGCGACTCTGGCCAGGCACAGGGTCACATTAAAGCGCGCCTGTTTCAGCAACAGAGAAAGGAGAAGGGGTTTATAAAAAGAGGCGGACGACTGACAGTCAGAATAAAGCCGCCCGAAGGCGGCTTTATTCCACAGAGAGCGTTATTTATTCGGTACTTCGGAAACCGCTTTAACGTCGGCTTTATTAATCTGTTGCTTCACGCCGTTTGCATCGGTGTAAGCCAGCAGGCCTGCATCAGATTCTGACGGTTTGCCATCACTAATAATGGTGCGTCCATCGTTAGTCTGAATCGCATAGCTGGTGCGGGTGCAGCCAGTTAATACAGTCATACCAATCAATGCGGCGAGCGGTAAAATCAGCGCTTTTTTCATCTTATTCACCTTATATTAGTTATCGAGTTCACTCATATTGCTGATCTCATTGCGATTGATTTGCTCAGTTTTTCCTGTCTGAGCATCGCGATAAGAAACCAGACCGGTATCTGAATCAATCTGCGGTTTGCCATCAGTCACAATGGTGCGGCCATCAGTGGTCTTAATCGATTGATTGGAAGAGCAGCCTGCCAGTGTGCCTAAAGAGAGAGCCAGCAATGCGATAGCTGACAGGGATTTCATTTTCATTTTTTGTTCTCCATGAATTCATATCCAGACGTTTACAGCATAGACGCCTTTATAAATTCTGCTGGCCCTGACCCGCTCCGTTGCGTTTTTTTTAAGCAAAAACAGTGGCCGCTGTGATTATTTCCGACACTAAGTCCGGGAAATAGCATTTATTGCAACTTTATATTGTCGGCACGGACATTTTGCGCTGCTGACCTCCCGTCACAATAAGCACAAAGCCAAAGGCGAAAATAAGATCGGAGATAAGGGCCGCTATTTTGTTAATGCCCGGACCGTCAGCAGGAGAATAGATCGCAGCGCGGAACGCGGGCGCCGGGGAAAGCTCTCCTGCAGAGGAGGATGAGTGGCCCGAAGCCGGTGCGATCCCGGGCCAGAGAGAGGCTATCAGAGGACAGAGTCTTCGCCCGCTTTGGCGGCCGCTTTTTCCGCCTTCATGGCGCTGACCGGATCGGAGGCGCTCAGCCAGCGGTCAAACTTCTGGTAGGTGTCGATAAAGGTCTTAAAGTAACTGCTGGCAATGGTGGCATTCTCTTTGTGATTCATAAACGCCACGGCCAGCTTGAATGCATCTTCGTTATCAAATTTCATGTTGGTTTCCCTCGCTTAAGATGCATAGAGCGTAGCCTGATAACGTGACCTCTGCATTCAGACAACCGCCTGAAAAGCGACAATAATTCTCTCTGCCCGACACCATTCATCCGATTGGCGCGGATTCCCACTTACTTCACGCCAAATCCTTCTTATAATGCCAGCTTCACTTGTGAAGGGGACCCGCTTATGTCGAAAGGATTAATCGTTGCCGCTGTGCTGCTGCTGTCGGGTTGCAGCCTGTTGCATAAACAGCCGCCAGCGCCGCAGACGCTGCACTATCGCTGTGGGACGCTGCCGCTGACCGTGACGCTGGATGAGGGTCAGCAGCAGGTCAGTTTCATTATGGACGGCCAGCCGCTGACGCTGAAGCAGACCGTATCGGCGTCCGGTGCCCGTTACAGCGATGGCACCTATGTTTTCTGGTCTAAAGGCAACGGCGCATTTATTGAACGGAACGATAAAATTGTCGTGAACGATTGTGAGCTGCAACCTGCCAGCTGACTCTTTATCTGAAAAGGCGAGCATTATGAGCGACAGCGAAACGCTACACACCATTGCCCATCTGCGGCGTGAATATACCCGCGGCGGATTACGCCGGAAGGATCTGCCGGACGATCCCGTCGTCCTGTTTGAACAGTGGCTGAGCCAGGCCTGCGAGGCAAAACTGCCCGATCCGACGGCCATGACCGTCGCAACCGTGGATGAACAGGGCCAGCCGTGGCAGCGTATCGTGCTGCTGAAGCACTTCGATGCGCAGGGCATGGTGTTCTATACCAACCTCGGCAGCCGCAAGGCGTTACAGCTGGCAAACAATCCGCGCATCTGCCTGCACTTCCCGTGGCACTACCTGGAGCGTCAGGTGATGGTGCTGGGCGAAGTGGAAAAACTCTCGCCGCTGGAGGTGCTGAAATATTTCCACAGTCGTCCGCGTGACAGTCAGATCGGGGCCTGGGTGTCGAAGCAGTCGAGCCGTATTTCGGCGCGCGGCATTCTGGAAGGGAAGTTCCTTGAGCTGAAGCAGAAGTTCCAGCAGGGCGACGTGCCACTGCCCAGTTTCTGGGGCGGCTATCGGGTGAAATTTCATACGCTGGAGTTCTGGCAGGGGGGCGAACATCGCCTGCACGATCGTTTCATCTACCAGCGCGATCACGATGGCTGGAAAATCGACCGTCTGGCACCCTGAATCTGTACGATTCCCCCCTATCAGCGCTGGCACAGAGAGCGTCAGCGCTTTATGCTATAGCCCTGATTTTTTTCGATTCCGCATCCCGGCGGAAAGCTGTGTACCAGCCTAGGTGCAGTCTGATCAATTTGGAGTCAGTAATGACCAGCAGTAACCTGATACAACAATTGCAGGAGAGGGGCCTTATCGCCCAGGTGACGGATGAAGAGGCGCTGACAGAGAAACTGGCGCAGGGGCCAATTTCGCTCTATTGCGGCTTTGACCCCACAGCCGACAGCTTGCATTTGGGCCATCTGGTACCGCTGCTCTGCCTGAAGCGTTTTCAGGATGCCGGCCACAAGCCGGTGGCACTGGTCGGTGGCGCAACCGGCCTGATTGGCGACCCGAGCTTCAAAGCCGCAGAGCGTAAACTTAATACCAGCGAAACCGTCGGTGAATGGGTTGAAAAGATCCGCCAGCAGGTGGCTCCCTTCCTCGACTTCGATTGCGGCAGCAACAGCGCAATCGCCGCCAATAACTACGACTGGTTTGGCAGCATGAACGTGCTGACCTTCCTGCGTGATATCGGCAAGCACTTCTCCGTCAATCAGATGATCAACAAAGAAGCGGTGAAGCAGCGTCTGAACCGTGACGATCAGGGCATCTCCTTTACCGAGTTCTCTTACAATCTGCTGCAGGGCTATGACTTTGCCTGCCTGAATGAGCGCCACGGCGTCTCGCTGCAGATTGGCGGATCGGATCAGTGGGGTAACATCACCTCCGGTATCGACCTGACCCGTCGTCTGCATCAGAACCAGGTGTTTGGCCTGACCGTGCCGCTGATCACCAAATCTGACGGCACCAAGTTCGGTAAAACCGAAGGCGGCGCAGTCTGGCTGGATGCGAAGAAGACCAGTCCGTACAAGTTCTATCAGTTCTGGATCAACACCGCGGACGCAGATGTCTATCGCTTCCTGAAGTTCTTCACCTTCATGAGCATTGAAGAGATCAACGCGCTGGAAGAAGAGGACAAAAACAGCGGCACCGCGCCACGTGCGCAGTATGTGCTGGCTGAGCAGGTCACGCGTCTGGTGCATGGCGAAGCGGGTCTGTCGGCGGCGAAACGCATCACGGCCAGCCTTTTCTCCGGCGCCGTGAGCGATATGACCGAAGCGGATTTCGAGCAGCTGGCGCAGGATGGCATGCCAACTATCACCCTGAGCGCTGAAGACGATCTGCAGCAGGCGCTGGTGAAAGCAGAGCTGGTGCCGTCACGCGGTCAGGCACGCACCATGATTGGCTCCAACGCCGTCTCTCTGAACGGTGAAAAGCAGTCTGACGCGGAATACCGCTTCAGCGACAGTGACAAACTGTTTAACCGCTTCACGCTGCTGCGTCGCGGTAAGAAACATTACTGCCTGATTAACTGGCAGTAAGATTTCAGGGCCGGTCTCCGGCCCTTTTTTATGGCAAGGCAGGACAGGGCAAACAAGTGAAAAATATTTTAGCGATTCAGTCGCACGTTGTTTTTGGTCACGCCGGGAATGCGGCGGCTGAGTTTCCGATGCGCCGCCTGGGTGCAAACGTCTGGCCGCTGAATACCGTGCAGTTTTCCAACCATACGCAATATGGCCACTGGACCGGCACGGTGATGCCAGCAACGCACTTAACCGACATCGTGAAAGGCATTGCGGACATCGACCGTCTGAAGACCTGTGACGCGGTGCTGAGCGGCTATCTGGGCTCGGCGGAGCAGGGCGAGCAGATTCTGGAGATTGTCCGTCAGGTCAAAGCGGCCAACCCGAACGCCTGGTACTTCTGCGATCCGGTGATGGGCCATCCGGAGAAAGGCTGTATCGTCGCCCCGGGCGTGGCAGAGTTTCACTGCAAAATGGCAATGCCTGCCAGCGACATCATCGCGCCGAACCTGCTGGAGCTGGAGATGCTGAGCGAACGCACCGTCACCGATGTAGACGCGGCGGTGGACGCAGCACGGGCGCTGATCGCTCAGGGGCCGCGCGTGGTGCTGGTGAAACATCTGGCGCGTGCGGGGCGTCGCAGCGATCGCTTTGAGATGCTGCTGGTGACGGCAGAGGATGCCTGGCACATCAGCCGTCCGCTGGTGGACTTTGGCGTCCGTCAGCCGGTCGGGGTGGGGGATCTGACCAGCGGACTGCTGCTGGTTAATCTGCTGCACGGTAAATCGCTGCAGGATGCGCTGGAGCACGTCACCGCTGCGGTTTATGAGGTGATGCTGAAAACCCATCAGATGGGTGAGTATGAGCTGCAGCTGGTGGCGGCACAGGATGCCATCGCCCATCCTACCCAGCACTTCGCGGCTGAAAAGCTGTAACGCATCAGGGCCGGTCATCCGGCCCTGTTCACTCAGGCTAATCCTTCGGCCCTGAGTGCCGCCTGCACCGCAGGCCGCTCGGCAACCCGCTCAAACCACGCCTTCAGCGCCGTATACTCAGACAGATCCAGTCCCAGCGCGTTTGCCCAGCGCGTCACCACGAAGAGATACGCATCGGCCACGCTGATGTGCAGCCCCATCAGCCACTGTCTGTCACGCAGTGATTCATCGACAAAACGAAATTTTGCTTCCAGCTGGCTGCGGGTCTGCGCTTTTACCTCGTCAGAGTAACCCGGCCGGAACAGCGGCCCGAAACTTTTATGCAGCTCGCTGCCAACGTAGCTGAGCCACGCAACGGTCTGGTAGCGCGTCAGGCTGCCAACCGGTGCCAGCAGGTGGCGATCGGGTTTCAGATCCGCCAGGTACTGCACAATGGCGACACCTTCCGTCAGCACGGTGCCATCGCTGAGCTGCAGGGCGGGCACCTGACCTTTGGGATTGATCTGGCGAAAGTCGTCGCCGCGTTCGGTGAGCTTTGTAGCCAGATCAACGCTGACCTGGGTGAAGTCGAGCCCGCATTCGCGCATAACAATGTGAGGTGAGAGCGAACAGGCACCCGCTTTGCAAAACAGTTTCATAACCCGGTCTCCTTGTGGCAATGGGGTTACTGCATAGTAAATGCTCAGAGCAGAATTGCCAGTGACAGGGATCAGGGAATAATCAGGGGGAGACGTCAGCCATAAAAAAGCCGGGCAGAGCCCGGCTGAGAGATGACAGGGTGGCTGTCAGGCCTGCACATCCCGGGCTCTTGCTTCAGAGTCCTGCGTCATGCGGTTCAGCAGCGGCGCAGTAATCAGCATCAGCACGGCGATCACTGCCGTAGTAATACCAATCTCCTGGAACACACGGCTGTAGGTTGCCAGTGAAATCAGCGGATCGGTCACGTTTTCAGGCACAGCCATCAGGTTAGCGACTTTACCGGCAATCACCGCCGCACCGGCAGTGGTCAGGAACCAGGAGCCCATGATAAAGCCCATCAGACGCTGAGGCACCAGCTGCGCGACCATCGCCAGGCCGAGACCGGAGATCATCAGCTCACCGATACTCTGCAGCGCATAGCTCAGGATCAGCCAGTTAACAGAAACGATACCGGCATCGCTGGCAAACTTCGCGCCCAGCGGCAGCACCAGGAACGCGGCGGAGCAGAGCACCATACCAAAGGCAAATTTGTGCGGCATCGGCAGCTTATCGCCCAGCTTGTTGTAGAGCGACGCCAGCAGCGGGCTGGCCAGCATGATCCAGAACGGGTTCAGCGCCTGGAACTGCTCCGGGGCAAAGGTAATGCCGAAGATAGTGTGCTCAACGTTACGGATAGCGAAGAAGTTCAGAGAGGTCGGCATCTGCATGTAGAGCACGAAGAACAGAATCGCTTCAACCATCAGCAGGAAGGCCACGATCATCTTACGACGCGCCGCGCCCTGCAGCGCAAAGGCTTCTTTGGCAAACACCAGCACGATGCCCAGTGCAATCACCGCCAGCACCACGCGTGCAATCGCCTGGTGATGCAGCATCCAGTTTGCCAGTGCGACCAGCACCACGACGCCCACGAGGGTCATCAGCAGTTTACCGACCTGCAGCGGCGCAAAGTCCGGTTTAGAACCGTAATCTTTGACCATGCGTTTGCAGAACAGGAAGTTGAACAGGGTGATGACCAGACCGATGACGCAGAGGGAGAAAGCGACGCTGTAGCCATATTTTGCGGCTAACCACGGTGTCAGCATCATCGAGAACAGCGAACCGATGTTAATCGACATGTAGAACATGGTGAACGCACCGTCGAGACGCGGGTCATCTTTCTCATAGCAGGTCGAAAGCAGCGAAGAGGGATTCGCTTTAAACAGGCCGCTACCCACGGCGATGGTGGCCATACCGAGATAGACGATACTGACGTTGTGGCCGGAGAAGGCGACCAGCGCATAACCCAGCGCCAGCACCAGTACACCCAGTACGATAACGCGTTTGGTACCCAGCACCTTATCACCGAGCCAGCCGCCGATGGCGACCAGACCATAAACCAGCGCACTGAATGAAGAGAACAGGGTAATAGAGTCTGATTCAGACAATCCCAGCTGCTTCACCAGGTAAACCGCCATAATGGCCTGCAGGCCATAGAAGCCAAAACGTTCCCATAACTCAATCGAAAAGATTAAGTAGAACGCCTTTGGCTGTTTAAACGCATTGAGGCTGACAGCCTCATCAGTGTGTTTGTTTGCAGTTGACACTTGTACCTCAGTTTTGTCACATCCTGTTTCGGGACAGGAATTAAGTCTGCGTCATGTGAGTGTTCCATGCGCAAAATTGTTATCAGAAGGGAGGAGCGGCGACTAATTTGGCTGATTACGGGCAGCAGGGCAAGAGTTTTCTGACACCCCGTGTAACCTGATAATGTCAGGTTAAAAATCTTACAATAAACGATGAGGCAGATTTTAATATTGATCTGAAATATCACTTCAGTATAAAAATGCCAAATGAGGGCGGCTTACTGGATGAAATTAATATTAACTGCTAATGACACCTTATGCAGATTAAACGTTTGCCGGATGATAATTCAGCAGCACTAACCGGCAGAAGATGGCTATTTACCAGGCGATCTGCCGAAAATTAAAACGTTAAGCCTGCCGCATTGATGAAAAAGCGTCCGGGTGACGATCCGGAACACAAAACGGCGATTTATTTCAGAAAGTAAAACAAGAAATCGATTGCGCGGGGCTGGCGGGTACGAAAACCCGTGTTGCTGAGCGCGCTCGACAGAATATTCACATTCCTGTAGCCTCTCAATTTCCCCTTACAGGAACTCGCTATGTCCTCCTCCCTGCGTTTATCACTGGTCGGTGATTACCGCGCCAGTGCGGTTGCCCATCAGGCTATTCCCCTTGCGATTGAACGTGCCGCCCGTCGGCTGAACATCACTGCGGAAGCAGAATGGATCCCCACTGAACAGCTTAGCGAGGCGCATCTGGCGCAGAGCGATGCTATCTGGGTCGTGCCGGGCAGTCCTTATCATAATGACGCGGGTGTCTTCGACACCATTCGCCGGGCGCGGGAAAGCGGCAAACCTTTCCTCGGTTCCTGCGGCGGATTTCAGTATGCGGTCATCGAATATGCGCGCAATGTGCTGGAGTGGCAGGATGCGCGTCACGCCGAAACAGAGACGGGCGGGCGACAGGTGATTACGCCACTGAGTTGTTCGCTGGTGGAGAAGCGCGGCACAGTAAGATTTGAAGCGAACTCCCGTATCGCCCAGGCCTATGGGGCGCTCAGCAGCGATGAAGGCTATCACTGCAACTTTGGCGTCAACCCGGCATTCAGTACTGCACTGGGCGAGAACACGCTGCGCATTACCGCCTGGGATGAGGCGGGTGAGGTGCGCGGCGTTGAGCTGCCCGACCATCCTTTCTTTATCGCGACGCTGTTTCAGTCAGAGCGCGCCGCCCTGCAGGAGAAGGACGCTCCGCTGGTGGTCGCGTGGATGCAGGCCGCGCTGGCGCAGCGCTGACAGGCATCATCAGGTGACACCGTCACGGATAACCGGGCGGGCGCGATGATAACCGTCAGCGATTCAGCTGGCGGCGCTGCGCGATCTGTTCAGCGCGCAGCAGCAGGGCCTGCAGATCCTCTTCATCGATATCCAGCAGTTCACCGCCCTGCATCGCCTGATGCAGATCGGCGCGGGTCAGCGGCACCGGCATCGCCACCGGCTCAGGTTTACTCTCTGCGGGAGCCAGCGGATGCGGATAGCGGCGACCGGCCAGATTATTAAACAGTAGCGCCAGCAGCGCCAGCGTCAGGGAGTTGAGCAGAACCGGCGTCAGAACAAACTGATAGCCCAGCTGCTGCACCGCAGGTCCGCCCAGAATGGCGGTCAGCGCCACCGCGCCGCCAGGCGGATGCAGGCAGCGCAGCTGAAACATCAGCAGGATCGCCACACAGGCTGCCACGCCGCAGGCAATTGCCGGATTGGGGATCAGCAGGCTGACGGTCACGCCCGCCAGCGCTGACAGGCTGTTGCCGCCGACGATGGCCCACGGCTGCGCCAGCGGACTGGCGGGCACACCAAACAGTAACACGGCCGAGGCGCCGACCGGCGCGACAAACCAGAGGTTCAGCTCACCCAGCATCCAGTGGCTCAGCAGGCTGGTCAGCATCAATCCGCAGCCGGCGCCCAGCGCGGCGAACAGGATATGCTTTTGCGTGACCGCCAGCGGGTGCGGCCAGAGTCGCGCCAGGAACTGGCGCAGAGGATGCCTCGCAGCAGGAGGCCGTTCATTCGTTGCTTTACTCACCGGATCATAACATTTTCTTATCGTCAGGGGCGGCGATTTTCCATCATCAACAGTGAGGTAACAACCCGACAAACTGTGACGTTATTCAGAACGGCAGCAAGGGCGGTGGCTGAGAGAGACGCAGAGGGCAATCAGACGATAAAAAACCCGCCGCAGCGGGTCAGTCCGTTTTTTCAGGATACTCGCAGAGATCCTCAATCAGGCAGGAGCCACAGCGCGGTTTGCGCGCCACGCAGGTGTAACGGCCGTGCAGAATCAGCCAGTGATGACAATCGACCTTATACGCCGCCGGAACCACTTTCAGCAGCTTCTGTTCGACCTCCTCCACGTTTTTACCGGGAGCAAACCGGGTGCGGTTGCTGACGCGAAAGATATGCGTGTCGACAGCGATGGTTGGCCAGCCAAAGGCGGTGTTGAGCACCACGTTGGCGGTTTTGCGGCCGACGCCCGGCAGCGCTTCCAGCGCCGCGCGATCTTCCGGCACCTCGCCGTTGTGCTGTTCCAGCAGAATGCGGCAGGTCTTGATGACGTTTTCCGCTTTGCTGTTAAACAGGCCGATGGTTTTGATATAGGACTTCACGCCATCCACTCCCAGCGCCAGCATGGCGGCAGGGGTGTTGGCCACCGGATAGAGTTTCGCGGTGGCTTTATTGACGCTGACATCGGTCGCCTGCGCGGAAAGCAGGACCGCAATCAGCAGTTCAAACGGCGAGCTGAAGTGAAGCTCGGTGGTCGGATGCGGATTATGTTCCTGCAGACGCCGCAGGATCTCGGTGCGTTTCGTCTGATTCACACGGCTTTCCCGGCTGCGCCCTGCGGTGCGGCGCTGGCCGCGGCTTCAGCACGCAGTGCCGCGCGCTGCTTCATCTTCTGATCGATCAGGTATTTGCCCGCCAGCATCATGCCGAGGCCAATAAACGCGCCAGGCGGCAGCATGGCCAGCAGCATCGGCGAATCAAAATGGACCACTTCAATGCGCAGCGATTTTGCCCACGGCCCCAGCAGCTGATCGGCGCCGTTAAACAGGGTGCCGCTGCCGATAATTTCGCGCAGCGAGCCCAGCACCACCATGGCGCAGGTCGCGCCCATGCCGATGGCGAAACCATCGAGCGCCGCCAGCGGAATGCTGCTTTTAGAGGCCACGGCTTCGGCACGGCCCACCACGATGCAGTTGGTCACGATCAGCGGGATAAAGATCCCCAGCGACTGATAGAGTCCATAGGCATAGGCGTTAATCAGCATCTGCACGCAGCTCACCACCGAAGCGATGATCATCACGTAGATCGGGATGCGGATTTCCGAGGGGACCCAGCGGCGCGAGGCCGAAATAAAACTGTTGGTCAGGGTCAGCACCAGCGTGGTCGCCAGCCCCAGGCCGAGCGCATTGGTGGCCGTTGCGGTGACCGCCAGCAGCGGACAGAGGCCCAGCAGCTGCACCAGCGCCGAGTTGTTCTTCCACAATCCGCCAACCAGCAGACTTTTAGCTTCACTCATTTGCGTCTCCACATTGCGGTAACGAAGAAAGTTTCTCCGGCAGCGTTTTCATTAACAGCGCGGTGCGTTTGGTCGCATTGACCACCGCGCGCGGGGTAATGGTGGCGCCGGTAAACTGATCGAACTCGCCGCCATCTTTTTTCACAGCAAAGGCCTTATCGCCGGGTCCCTGAACCACTTTGCCGTTAAAGCTGTTGATCCAGTCAGAAATCCGCAGTTCGATCTTGTCGCCCAGGCCGGGCGTTTCATGATGTTCAATCACCCGCACGCCCAGTACTTTACCCTGGAAATCGGCACCGACCAGCATCTGTATGGCACCAGAATAGCCGTCAGGCGCGGTGGTCTCCAGTGCGGCAGCCACCGGCCGATCGCCTTTGCGCGCCAGATAGAGGTGATGGGGCGCGCTGTTACCCAGCGCCGGATCGGTGACAACGTAACAATCCTGCTGAATGTTATTGTCATAAAGCGTGGTCGGAACCACCTGATCCAGCAGGTTTTTCTGCTGTAACTGCGTCTGATGTTCGACCGTGGGTTTAGTCACGGTGTTCACCACGGCGGTCGCCGCGGTGGTGATCGCGGCAAACATCGCCAGCGTTACCCCATTTTTGCGAATCGTCTCCAGCATCGCTTAATCCTTCTGATGGCCGTAAACGCGCGGCTGGGTGTAGTAATCGATAAGCGGCACGCAGATATTCGCCAGCAGCACGGCAAAGGCGACGCCATCGGGATAGCCGCCGAAGCTGCGGATCAGCCAGACCAGCAGGCCAATCAGTGCACCATAGATCAGGCGGCCCCGGTTAGTGGTTGAGGCTGTCACCGGATCGGTCGCAATAAAGAACGCGCCCAGCATGGTGGCACCGGAGAACAGGTGGATCAGCGGGCTGTTGAGCGAGTCCGGTGAGAAGAACCAGCCCAGCGTGGCGCAGACGGCCAGCGACAGCAGCATCGCCGCAGGAATATGCCAGCGGATAGCATTTTTCCACAGCAGGAACAGGCCGCCCGCCAGATAGCCGACGTTGACCCACTGCCAGCCGAGACCCGCCAGCACGCCGCTGTAAATCGGCTGGGCCAGCAGATGTTCAGCGCTGTGACCCGCGCGTAAGCCGGTTTTAAAGGTATCCAGCGGGGTCGCCTGGCTGATGCCATCCACACCCATCTGCAGCTGCTGCATGGTATCGCCCGCCAGGGTATGCCCGCGGAAAACCATGCTAAGGCTGTCGAGCAGGCTGGGTTTGATCGCCTGAAGGGTATCGGGCGGCAGCCAGCTGGTCATCTGCACCGGGAAGGAGATCAGCAGCACCACATAGCCAACCATTGCCGGATTAAAGGGGTTCTGACCCAGCCCGCCATACAGCTGTTTCGCAATGACCACGGCAAAAAGCGTACCGACGACCACCAGCCACCAGGGTGCCAGCGGCGGCAGGCTGATGCCGATCAGCACGGCGGTCAGCAGCGCTGAGTTATCTGCCAGCGTGCTGGCAACCGGCGCTTTGCGCAGCCGCAGAATCGCCGCTTCGGTCAGCCAGGCGGTGAGCGTCGCCAGTAAAACCTGTAACAGGGTGCCGTAGCCAAAGAAATAACACTGTGCGGCAAAACCGGGCAGCGCAGCCAGCACCACCAGCAGCATGATATTGCTGGTGCTGCGGCGATTGTGGGTGTAGGGAGAACTTGCGATACGAAAAGCCATTTAATCCTCAAGCGTCGTAGACGACTGCGCTTTACGCGCTTTGGCACGGGCGATGGCGGCAGCAATAGCGGCTTTGCGCGCATCATCGGGTTGATTCAGTTCAGGTGCCTGTTCAGGTTCGGCATTCGCATTGTTTGCCTGCTCCTGAGCCTGCTCCGCTTTCTCCACCGCAAAATGCGCGGCGGTCGCCAGCGCGGCGGCGTCGCGTGACGCGGCGTCCGCCTCCTGTTCCGCCTGTGAGGGCTCAGGGGCGCTGTCGGTGACGGGCGTAGCGGGTTCAGCGTGCTGCGCCTGCGCGGCTTTCTTCGCTTTGGCGCGGGCAATGGCGGCCTGCACGGCGGCTTTACGCGGATCGGTTTCTGCCGGTGCGTCTGCGGCGCCGTCAGTGACAGCCTGCGTGGACGCTTCAGCATTGTGCGCCTGCGCGGCTTTCTTCGCCTTGGCGCGGGCGATGGCGGCCTGCACAGCGGCCTTACGCGGGTCGGTTTCAGCCGGTGCGTCTGCGGCGCTGTCGGTGACAGCCTGCGTGGACGCTTCCGCATTGTCCGCCTGCGCGGCTTTCTTCGCTTTGGCGCGGGCAATGGCGGCCTGCACGGCGGCCTTGCGCGGGTCGGTTTCAGCCGGTGCGTCTGCGGCGCTGTCGGTGACAGCCTGCGTGGACGCTTCCGCATTGTCCGCCTGCGCGGCTTTTTTCGCTTTAGCGCGGGCGATGGCGGCCTGCACAGCGGCCTTGCGCGGATCGGTTTCGGCCGGTGCAACTGGCGTGACTTCAGCAGCCGGTTGCGCTGTTTCCACCTCCGGCTGTGCCGCTTTCTTCGCTCTGGCGCGGGCAATCGCCGCTTCCACCGCCGCTTTACGCGGATCGGTGGTCTGACGCGTGACCGGCTGGGTTTCAGCCTGCGCCTCGGCCTGACGCAGACGCGCCTGCGCATGGCGGGCTTCACGCTGCGCCTCAAGCGTCGCTTCATCCGGCTGGGCAGCCGGACGCGCGTTCACCCGCGCTTTTGCGGCGGCCAGTTCACCGTTATCCGTACGAGCCACACGCTGCTTGGCCTCTTCATGGCGTGCTTCGCGGGCCTGTTTTTCACGCTCCAGTCGCGCCTGACGCGCTTCAAAGCGCGCTTTCGCTTCCAGCGTGCGTTTGGCTTCCAGATCGATGGCGCGCAGTTCCGCTTTTTCCTGCCGATAATATTGCACCAGCGGGATGTTACTCGGGCAGACATAGGCGCAGGCACCGCACTCAATGCAGTCATCGATATGGTGAGCGCGCGCTTTATCGTGATCGCCGCCCTGGCTGAACCAGTAGAGCTGCTGTGGCAGCAGCTTAGCCGGACAGGCATCGGCACAGGCTGAACAGCGAATGCAGGACTGCTCTTCGTCGTTGTTGCCCATCTCACTGGCAGAAGGCGCCAGAATACAGTTAGTAATCTTCACCACCGGCACATCCAGCGACGGCAGGGTAAAGCCCATCAGCGGACCGCCCATGATCACCATCTGGCGCGGCGCAGGGGTGAATCCCACCTGATGCAGCAGATGACTGATGGGCGTACCCAGACGGCTCCAGACGTTACGCGGCTGAGCAATCGCCTCACCGGTCAGGGTGACCACGCGCTCGGTAATCGGTTCGCCGTTGATAATGGCGCGCTTCACCGCCCACGCGGTGCCAACGTTCTGCATCAGCACGCCGATATCGGTTGAGCGCCCGCCGTGTGGCACTTCCTTGCCGGTCAGGATGCGGGTCAGCTGCTTGGCACCGCCCGAGGGGTATTTGGTCGGGATCACCCGGATTTGCAGGTCACGCTCACTGCCCAGCGCCTGCTTCAGGGCGGCAATCGCTTCGGGTTTGTTATCTTCGATGCCGATCAGCACCCGCTCAGCCTGCAGCACCCAGCCGAGAATGCGGCTGCCTTCCAGCACCTCGGCGGCATAATCCTGCATCAGGCGATCGTCCGCGGTGATGTAAGGCTCGCACTCTGCCGCATTGATAATCAGGGTTTTTACCCCGCGCAGGCCACCTTTCAGTTTCGTGGCGGTCGGGAAGCCCGCGCCACCCAGGCCCGCCACGCCCGCATCGTGAATGCGCTGCACGATATCGGCGCGCGGATGCTGGCGATAGTCAGGCAGAGGATCGAGCGGCACCCAGCGATCTTCGCCATCGGGCGTCATAAAGATGCAGAGTTCGGACAGACCGGAAGGATGCGCGGTCATGTGCTGGCCAATCGCATCAATCACCCCGGAGGTGGGCGCATGAACCGGCAGCATACGGCCGGTTCCAAACGTCAGCGGCTGACCGCGCAGCACCTTATCGCCAGGCGCCACGCAGATCTCGCCTTCATGGCCGATATGCTGTTTTAACGGAATAACGAAACGGTCCGGCAGGGGCAGTTCGCTCAGCGGCGTGCCGTTGGACTGGGTTTTCATTTCGGGCGGATGAATGCCGCCCTGAAAATCCCAGACCTTCTCTTTTTTCAGGAAGTTAAACAGATTAAGCATGAGTTTCTACCGGGATCACCCGTACAGGAATGGTATTCAAATCCCACTTCCAGTTAGCTGGCGTGGTGGCAACCGGACGCATTTCGATGCAGTCAGTCGGGCAGGGGGCGACACAGAGATCGCAGCCGGTGCAGACATCGCTCAGCACGGTGTGCATGGCGCGGGTGGCCCCGACAATCGCATCCACCGGACAGGCCTGAATACATTTGGTGCAGCCAATACAGTTGGCTTCATCAATAAAGGCCACGGTGCGCACCGGCTCTTTCGCCGTTTCGTCGCCATCGATGGGCTGCGGTTCAACGTTAAGCAGGGCCGCCAGCTTGAGCATGGTCTGCTCACCGCCCGGCGCGCACTTGTTGATCGCTTCACCGTTGTTACCGACCGCATCGGCATAGGGACGGCAGCCAGGATAGCCGCACTGGCCGCACTGGCTCTGCGGCAGAACGGCATCAATCTGCTCAACAATGGGATCTTCTTCCACCTCAAAGCGGCGCGAGGCGTAACCCAGCAGGCCGCCGAACACCAGGCTCAGCGCACTCAGTACAGCAATAGCAATCCAGATCGCGGTCATCAGAATTTCACCAGCCCGCTGAAGCCCATAAAGGCCAGTGCCATCAGGCCCGCGGTAATCAGGGCGATGGAGTTACCTTTGAACGGGGCGGGAACATTGGCCAGCACCAGCCGCTCACGCATACCGGCAAACAGCACCATGACCAGCGAGAAGCCGATAGAGGCGCTGAAGCCATAGAGCGCGGCCTGCATAAAGGTGTGGTTAAGGTTGACGCTCAGCAGGGGCACGCCCAGCACCGCACAGTTGGTGGTGATCAGCGGCAAAAAGATCCCCAGCAGACGATAGAGCGACGGGCTGGTTTTACGCACCACCATCTCGGTGAACTGCACAACGACGGCGATCACCAGGATATAGGCCATGGTACGCAGATAGACCAGATCCAGCGGCAGCAGGATCAGATGGTTGACCAGCCAGGCGCAGATCGAGGCCAGCGTGATCACGAAAGTCGTGGCGAGACCCATGCCAATCGCCGTTTCCAGTTTTTTGGAAACGCCCATAAAAGGGCAGAGGCCGAGAAACTTCACTAAAACGAAGTTATTTACCAGCACGGTGCCAACAAAGAGAAGCAGATAATCGGTCATTTTTTCGCCTGGGAGCCAGAAAGCGGCTTATTATCATTGATAGCGCGGCGTATCTCAACACCCGCGCCATCGGCAGAGCGGCAGACCGCACTCAGAATTAAATTCCTGACATAACTCACAGCGTTACGGCGCAATGAAGGTCGCTTTCACCCGCTTTGAACGTTTGAAATAGGGCGCGAAAACCGCCGCGGCCAGCAGCGATAACAGCAGCGTCTGCAGCGCACGGCTGTCGGCAACCGGCGTGAACGCAAAGGTTTTCAGCGCTAACAGCACCGTAATCAGCAGCCAGAGCAGGTAGTGACGCGGCAGGCGATGCGACCGCTTGAAGAACAGCCAGCTGATCCAGAGGCTGTAGGCCCAGACCGCGACGGCCGTAAGCAGGGAAATGGCCCAGTAGGAGAAGAGTGTGCTGCCGTGCGAAAACAGCGCCACACGCCATTCAGCATTGAACAGCGGGGTGAGATACATCGCCAGCACCAGAACGGTGGTTAACAGAGTCATTATCAGCCAGGCCAGCGGCAGCAAAAGCCAGCCGCCAATACGTGGCGCAGCAACCTGTTCATTCATCGGGAGTTATTCCTGTCTCGGAGAGTCGAAGCGCAGCAGGATAACATGTCCGGAAGGGCTCGCCCATCCGGACAGGTCAGGGGGTAAAAGAGCGGTTAACAGCAGAAAGTCAGACCACGTAACGCCACACTGTTTTCGGGACACAGCCGAGATCGTACAGGCGTCCGCCGGAGACCAGCTCAGCACGCCGGTGGTCGGCAGCCCGATACATGTTGATGATCTCGATATCATTCGTCAGTGAGTAGTTGAGGTGGTCGAAAAGCTTTTCCAGACTGTCTGAATTATTTACTTTGCGGAATTTAAGCAGGTAATCGTGCGCAGTCATCATTGCCATAACAGATAGAAGTAACAAAGGAGTGCTCAGTATAGGGGGCGGGCCTTGCCTGTCCAGATCGGGCAGGTAAGAAAAGGTGAAAATCAGACTAACGCACCGTAAACGTAATGAAAATTCGTAGTTTTATTTTTTTACCACTGTCCTGAGCCATTACCCCGTCTCTGGCTGCGCGTGAATGTTTCATCCTCAACGGCAGAAGCGGCAAAAAACCGCTTTGCCTGCCACGATAAAAGCCGGTTTTTGCGCTCACGGGGCGAATCGTCCGTCAGTGGCTTTTTTTCGCGGTTTTTACTGCAGCATTATCCTGAACCTCTTCGCGATCGTCAGAGAAACGTTTCGCTCCCGGACAGTGTCAGCAGGCGACTGTGCGGGCAGTCACAAAACCTGTTTTTTGTTGCGGCTCAGCGTCATAACCCGTTTTGTACGCCTGGCTGTAATCGTTTCCAGCACCATTACACATAAGCGATTCTGTTTATTACAATTATTTAACCGCAAAGTTTTTATTTCTCAGCAGTTCTCTCCATAACGCCACGGCCAGCAACCCCCTGTGGTTACACGTAACTCCTTTAAATTGCTCTGTTTTGTGAGGCGCGTCGCCATTATGCACCCTTTTTTAGTCCAGGCTAAGCGTGCTCTCTACCCTAAACAGCAAACGCCCTTCAGAGGAATGAAAACTATGTGGAAACGTTTACTTCTGACCACGCTGGTCAGCGCCGCATTAACCGGCCCGGTGCTCGCGGCAGACATGACGGTCGGCTTCTCGCAGGTCGGTTCAGAATCTGGCTGGCGCTCGGCGGAAACCAATGTGGCGAAAAGCGAAGCGAAAAAACGCGGCATCACCCTGAAAATCGCCGACGGACAGCAGAAGCAGGAGAATCAGATCAAGGCCGTACGTTCATTCATCGCGCAGGGCGTGGATGCCATCTTCATCGCGCCAGTGGTGCAGACGGGCTGGGAACCGGTGCTGGAAGAAGCCAAAGACGCCAAAATTCCGGTCTATCTGCTGGACCGGGCCATCGTCGTGAAAGACAAGTCGCTTTATCAGGCGGTGGTTACGGCGGATAACGTGCTGGAGGGCAAGCTGATCGGTGACTGGCTGGTGAAAACCGTCGGCGACAAGCAGTGTAACGTGGTGGAACTGCAGGGCACCGTCGGGGCCAGCGTCGCGATCGATCGCAAGAAAGGCTTTGCTGAAGCGATCAGCAACCATCCAAACATTAAAGTGATCCGTTCTCAGTCCGGTGACTTTACCCGCAGTAAAGGTAAAGAGGTGATGGAGAGCTTCATCAAGGCGGAGAACAACGGCAAGAATATCTGCATGGTCTATGCACACAACGATGATATGGCGATCGGTGCCATTCAGGCCATTAAAGAGGCGGGTCTGAAACCGGGCAAAGATATCCTGACCGGCTCGATTGACGGGGTGCCGGATATCTACAAAGCGATGCTGGCGGGTGAGGCAAATGCCAACGTGGAGCTGACGCCGAACATGGCTGGCCCGGCGTTTGATGCGCTGGAGAAATTCAAAAAAGATGGCACGCTGCCGCCAAAAGTGATCAAGACCGAGTCGAAACTGTTCCTGCCTGCTGACGCTGAGAAGGAGCTGGAGAGGAAAAAAGGCATGGGCTACTGATCCGCAGACCAGCCGCAGACCGCCCTGTGGGGCGGTTTTTTATGACCAGGCGGAGTGAGCAGAATGACCACGCAAAATGAAGCACCGCTGCTGTCCATCAGCGGCGTCAGCAAAGGGTTTCCCGGCGTCAAAGCACTGAACAACGTCTCCTTCGATATCCGCAAAGGGGAGATCATGGCGCTGCTGGGTGAGAACGGTGCCGGTAAATCGACCCTGATCAAAGTGCTGACCGGCGTCTACAGCCGGGATGCCGGCACCATCATCCTGAATGGCGAGGCGATTACGCCGCACAACACCGCGCAGGCGCAGGAGATGGGCATCGGCACCGTCTATCAGGAAGTGAATATGCTGCCGAACATGTCGGTGGCGGATAACCTCTATATTGGCCGTGAACCACGGCGTTTCGGTATGATCGATCGCCGCCGGATGGTGCGTGATGCCGATGCGCTGATGCGCAATTACGGTTTTTCGCTCGATGTCACCCGTCCGCTGGGCCACTATTCGGTGGCGATGCAGCAGATTATCGCGATCTGTCGGGCGGTCGATCTCTCGGCGCAAGTGCTGATCCTGGATGAGCCAACGGCCAGCCTGGACGCCAGCGAGGTGGAGATGCTTTTTACCCTGATGGCGCAGCTGAAAGCCCGCGGAATGAGCCTGATTTTTGTTACCCACTTTCTCGACCAGGTGTACCGCATTACCGATCGGATTACCGTGCTGCGCAACGGGCAGTTTATTGCCACCCGCGATACCGCTACGCTGCCGCAGATTGAGCTGATCAAGCTGATGCTGGGACGCGAACTGCTGGAGACGGCGCTGCAGCGGCAGGGCAGCACGCTGCGCAGCAATCAGCCGGTCGTCTCGTTTGAAGATTACGGCAGAAAAGGCACCATTGAACCCTTTAACCTGGCGGTCCGCCCCGGCGAAGTGGTCGGGCTGGCGGGGCTGTTAGGATCCGGACGCACCGAAACCGCTGAAGTGCTGTTTGGCATCCGGCGCGCCGATCGCGGCACGGCGAAGATCAAAGGTAAAGTGCAGCGCATTACCAACCCGGCCAGAGCCTCACAGCTGGGAATGGGTTTTTGCCCGGAGGATCGGAAGACCGACGGGATTATTGGCGCGGCCTCGGTTCGCGAAAACATCATCCTAGCGTTGCAGGCGCAGCGTGGCTGGCTACGCCCGATTAAAAAGCGCGAGCAGCAGGCAATTGCCGACCGTTTCATTAAAAGTCTCGGCATCCGCACACCGCACGCGGAGCAGCCGGTAGAGCTGTTATCGGGCGGCAACCAGCAGAAG